>CAZXNF010000078.1:0-8941 GCA_964641785.1 uncultured Streptomycetaceae bacterium
AGGCTTGAATAGCGAAGCGAGTGCGAGAATGAAAGACCCGAATGGTACTGACTTAAGCAATCGTTCGTAGAGCCCCTCCCTTGCGCGTAGCGCGGGGGAGGGTTAGGGAGGGGGCAAAATCGCCCATCTCCATCCTGGCCCCTTCGTTCTTCGACAAACGGTCCGGAGACTCAGCAAAGGCTTCCCCCGAGCGAGGGAAGGCACCTGAGGTAAGTGCCAGTCAGAACCTATAATTCTGCGCTCTACAGGTGAACAACATGCGCAAGATTCCCTACCCTCGTCCCGGTGAAATCCTCATCGAGGAATTCCTCAAGCCGATGGAAATCACGCAATACCGGCTCGCCAAGGAAATCGGCGTACCGCAGCGGCGGATCGCCGAAATCGTCGCGGGCACGCGCGCCATCACCACCGATACCGGACTTCGTCTGTCGCGATTTTCGGCATGTCTGATGGCTTCTGGATCGGCTTGCAGGCGGATTACGATGCCGCCATGACCAAGGATGCGCTGGCGGGGACACTTGAAAAGATTCGTCCTTGGACGCAGCCGCGCGGGCGGGCGGTTGCCTGATTCAACTCAGGGTCTTTCACACGCCGTGCCCCGGCACAGCAGCAACACTTCATCCCCCCCCAGCTTGAACCGCTCGACCACGCGCCCCTGCGCCGCGTCGCCTTTCTCGGCAACCGCGTAGGCGTTATCCCAGCCCTCCGGCGCCCACACGATCGCCGGCGCGGGCCAGCGCCGCGTATCCAGGTAACCGATCACGCTCAAGCCTGCGGCCGTGTCGTTCAGCGCGTACAGCGGATGATCCCCCACCCGCGCCTTAATCGCGGCGGCGGTGTCCGCATAATTCTTGCCGCGGTAGTGGTGCTGGTAGTACGGGAAGAGCGCCACCGCGAACAGCAGTTTGAGCCCGACCATGACCGCCATGCAGCGGACGGCGATCCGCACGGCGCGCGGCCCGGCCTGCCAGACGACGAGGCCGAGGGCGAGGGCGAACAGCGGAAACACCGGCAGCAGGTAGCGCACGTTGCTCTGCGGCGAGGCCCAGTACGGCAGGCAGTTGATCAGCGCGATCGCCAGCGCGAGCACCACCGTCGCCCGTCGCGGGCCCAAGGTGCCGCGATAACGCCAGACGCACCACACAGCCAGGGCGGTTACGGGCAGCAGGCGGCCGGCGAGCTTGAGCGGAAAGATGATGTAGCGCGTCCAGTGCGCGTCGCTTATGCCGGCGTCGAAGCGCGACGCGGTATAGGTCACCATGCCGAACAATCGCGACAGATCGCCGCGCACCGCCAGCAGCCACAGCAGAGGGGCGGCCGCCATCGCGAGGTGCAGCACAAGCGACGCCGGCGAGAGCAGGAAGCGCCGCCGACGGGCATCCACAGCGAGGGCCAGGAAAGCGACGCCGTAGAACACGTAGGCCGTGATGGCCTTGGTCAGGTACGCGGCCGTCATTGCCAGCACGGCGAGCGCGAGCCAGCCGGCGCGTTGACGTTCGCACGCGACCCACAGGCAGGCGATGCCTGCGAAGATGAAGAATGCGAATACCGGATCGACGTAGGCCAGCCAGCCACGATAGAACAGCACATCGGCAAGCGTCAGATAGGTGAGCGCCACGAACAGGGCGGTTGCGCGGTCGCGCGTGATCGCGCCGGCCAGCCAGCCCGCCAGCGCGGCGCTGCCGAGCGTGGCCGCGATAGTGACGGCGCGCGCGGCCATCAGCACCTGCGGCCAGCCGATCAGCGAGGCCACGGCAGCCACCAGCCAGTTCGAGAAGGTCTCGTGTTGCAACGGCAGGCCATACAACCGGCGGTCGAACCACTGCCCGTTCTGCGCCATCTCCAGCGCGGAAATGGTGGTCACCGCCTCCTCGCCGACGGCGTAATAGAACAGCGCGGGGATGAAGCTCGCCGCAGCGAGTGCGAGCAGTACGCGCAGCGAACGTTCCGACACTGCGCCAGAGGCGGTCATCTTGCAGCCACCGCGCGGAGTGGTTCACCGCGATAGACGCCAGGGCGCAATGCTCCTGACCGGCGTTCCTCCCAGTAGCGGGTGAACACGCGCAGGAAGCACGGCGGCAGCGCATGGTGCGCGTCGACGAACTCCGCCGCCGTGCAGCCATAGCGTTCGGACGCGGCGGCGTCGAGCACGGTTACCTTATGCTGCACGCCCCACGCAGCGAGCGTTTCCGTCCAGTGCCGGAGCGCCGCGGCCGCCGCGGGGTTGGCCACGACCGCGCGCTCGATCCCCGGCAGTAGCGGCGGGATGAGCACAATGAGGTCGCCACCGCGCGCCTGCAGTTGCGCGGCGACCGCGGCGAGGCGTTCCAGTGCCGCGGCCGGCGGTTCGCCTTTGGCGCGGACCAGCGGCGCCACGTACGGGGAATCGGGCCGCGCGGCGGCGGCCAGCACGCCGGGCGCCGTTTCAGCGGTCAGGGGTTTCAGGTTGCCGAAGGTCGCACTGCCGTCGTAACGAAAGCCGACGCAGCGCCCGCGGTGGATGGTGTCGAAGTCGCGCGCGGGCGTGCCGTCGGGGCAGGCGTAGTCGGCACCCGGCCCGTCGAGAAACACCGCGCGGAAGGCCTGGGCGGAATCCGGCGCGCGCAGGATGCCGCGCAGGGCGCGGAACAGATCGCGCACGCGCGGCGCCGACAGCGCGTCGGCCAGCATGGCGAGACGGCCGGGCGGCGGCGGGCCCGCCACGGCTTCGGGACCGAGCAGTTGCGCCGCCGTAGGCTTGCCCAGCGGCTCGAAGGCCAGCCCGATCGCCCAGTCGAGCGGCACCACCAGCCATTGCACCTTGGTCTGTACGACGAGCGCTTCCGCCTCCGCCAGCGCAGGGCCGAGCAGGTTGGCCGACTGGCTGAAGTTATAGGCGCGGAGGTCGCCCGGGAACGCATCGGCCGAAAGCCCCATTACGGTCGAGGACCCGAGCACCAGCGCGTTGACCTGCGGCAAGCGGTCGTTCAGGCGCAACACCTTGAACGGGCGGTTCTGCGACAGCGGCGGCGAGTAGGTGACGCCGCGCGTCGCCTGCTGCCATGCGCTCGCTTCCCGCGCGAGTCGTTCGCCGCCGAACGAACGCTCGACGAGCGCGTAGTTGGCGGCGGCGATCGGCACCAGCACGAGTGCGCACACGCCGAACAGTATCGTCAGGTAACGGCCGCAGGTCGACATTGGCCCGTTCATCAGAACTGGAAGTACAGGAACTCGGACTGGCGATGCAGGTGGGCGATGGCCACCGACAACAGCAGCGCCGTCGCCAGCGCCCAGGCAACGCTGGGCCGCCACAGGCCGCTGCCCGGCACGTCGCCGGGCGGCACCGAGAGCGCGGGTTCGGCGCGCGCCATGAGCTGCTGGGTGTTGGGCGCGAACCAGACGATCGCGAGCAGGCCGGCGATCCACTGCCAGGCCGCCGGCGCTACCGTGCCGGCGCCACTGCCCGCGCCCGCCATTGCTTTCAGCACGATGCCTGCGGACGCGAGGTCCGCCGCACGGAATAGCACCATCGTGGCAACGATCACCGCGAAGGTCACACCGATGGCGGCGACCCGTCCCACGGGCGTGGTCTGCTTGAGATCGTGGCCACGCGACTGCCGGAAGCTGCGCCACGCGTGATTCACCGCGAGCAGTGCGCCATGCGCCACGCCCCAGACGACAAAGTTCCAGCCCGCGCCGTGCCACAGGCCGCCGAGGAACATCGTGCCCATCAGCGCGGCGAGGCGCCGTCCGGCGCTGCGCCGGAAACCACCGAGGGGAATGAACAGGTAGTTGCGGAGGAAGCGGCTGAGCGTCATGTGCCAGCGGCGCCAGAACTCGGTGATGTTCTCCGCCTTGTAAGGCGAATGGAAATTGAGCGGCAGCTTGATCCCGAACAAACGCGACAGACCGATCGCCATATCCGAGTAGCCGGAGAAATCGAAATAGAGCTGCAGCGTGTAAGCGAGCGCGCCTGACCAGGCCTGCGCCGTCGTCACCGGCAGTCCGGCGGCGGCGGCATCGAACACCGGGCGCGCGTAGGCGCCGATGGGGTCCGCCAGCATCACTTTCTTGGCGAGGCCGATGGCGAAGATGGTGAGCCCGATGGCCACGTTCGCCGCCGAGACCCGGTAGGTTTCGGGGCGCGCGAACTGCGGCATCATCTCCGCGTGGTGCAGGATGGGGCCCGCGATCAGGTGCGGGAAGTAGGTCACGAACAGCGCGTAATGCAGCGCGTTCGTCTCCCGCACGCGGCCCTGCCAGGCATCGACCAGGAAAGCGATCTGGGTGAAGGTGAAGAAGGAGATGCCGAGCGGCAGGATAATGGTCTGCAGCGTCCATTCGAATCCGCCCAGCGCCGCGACGTTGGTGACGAAGAAGTTCGCGTACTTGTAGTAGCCGAGCGCAGCGAGGTTGCCCGCGAGCGCGAACACCAGCCAGCGCCGCGCGACCTGGCGATCCTCGCGCGCCGCGGCCGCGGCGATGGCCCGCCCGCAGCCGTAGTTGAACGCGATCGACGCCGTCAGCAGCCACAGGTAGTCGGCGCTCCACCAGCCGTAGAAGAAGAACGACGCTGCCGTCAGCCAGGCCGCAGCCCACGCCGGACCCAGCCGCGCGAGCAGGAAGAAGCCGGCGAAGGTGAGCGGCAGGAAGGCGAACAGAAAGACGAAGGAATTGAACAGCATCGCGGCCGTGTTACGTCTTCAGCCGAGGCTCAGCCGGCAAAGAAGCGCTCGATCCCGCCGATCACGGTATCCGCCTCGGCATCGGTCAGCGTGTGGTACAGCGGCAGACGCAGCAGGCGGTCGGCAATGTCCTCGGTGACCGGCAGCGGACCGGCGCAGCGCCCGAAGCGGCGGCCCGCGGGCGAGGTGTGCAGCGGCACGTAATGGAACACCGCCATCACGTTCGCGGCCTTGAGCGCGGCGATCAGTTGCTGGCGCACGGCGAGCGAAGGCAGCAGGACGTGGAACAGGTGCCCGTTGTGCACGGCGCCCTCCGGCGTCTGCGCGGGCAGTTCGAGCACGCCACGCGCGGCCAGCGGCGCCAGGCGTTCGCGGTAGCGCTCCCATAGCGCGAGGCGGTGGGCGATCGCGGCTTCCGCGTGTTCGAGCTGGGCCCACAGGAAGGCCGCGACCAGCTCGCTCGGCAGGTAGGAGGAGCCGACATCGACCCAGGTGTACTTGTCCACCTCGCCGCGGAAGAACTGGCTGCGGTTGGTGCCCTTCTCGCGGATGATCTCCGCGCGCTCGGAATAGCGCTCGTCGTTGACGAGCAGCGCGCCGCCCTCGCCGCTGATGATGTTCTTGGTCTCGTGGAAGGAAATGCAGCCCAGGTGACCCACCGCGCCCAGCGCGCGGCCGCGCCAGGTGGAGAGCAGAGCCTGCGCGGCGTCCTCGATCACGGCGATGCCGCGCGCGATGGCCAAGGCCATGATCGCGTCCATGTCGCAGGCCACGCCCGCGTAGTGCACCGGCACGATCGCCTTGGTGCGTGGCGTGAGCGCTGCTTCAAGCAGGCGTTCGTCGAGGTTCAGCGTGTCGCGCCGGACGTCCACGAACACCGGTGTCGCGCCGCGCAGCACGAAAGCATTGGCGGTGGACACAAAGGTGTAGGACGGCATGATGATCTCGTCGCCCGGCCCGGCATCCACCAGCAGCGCGGCCATCTCCAGCGCGGCGGTGCACGAGTGCGTCAGCAGCGCGCGCCGCGTACCCAGCGTTTCCTCCAGCCAGGCGTGGCAGCGCTTGGTGAACGGGCCGTCGCCCGACAGGTGGCCAGCGGCGACCGCCTGTTCCACGTACTCCAGCTCGCGGCCGATGATGAAGGGTTTGTTGAAGGGAATTTTTGTGCTCATGTTTTCACCGCGACGGCGAGCAGCGAACCGCCGGCGGGCCAGTTGATGCCCGTGCGGATCGCGGCGTTCTCGGCAGTCAGCACCGCGCGCAACGCGGCATTCGCAATCCCGCCGATGCGCAACTCGGCCAGCGGATCGAAGCGCGCCGTGTTGCGGCGGGCGAACCAGCGCGAGGCCGCCATCAACGGCAGCAGCAGCGCCACGAACGAGGTCATGCGCAGCACGCGGAATCCGGCGTCGGCGAGTTTGCCGCGCAGTTCGGCGGCGGTGTAGCGGCGGCGATGATGCGCGTGCTCGTCGGCCGGGCTCCATAGCGAGGGATGCTGCGGCACGGTGATCAGCACCCCGCCGCCGGGTGCGCAGGCGCGGTGCATCTCGGCCAGCACGGTGCGGTCCTCCTCGATGTGTTCGATCACGTCGAAGGCGCCGATCACGTCGAAGTGTTCGCGGTAGGGAATCGCCCGCGCGTCCATCTGCATCAGTTCGGCGCCGGGCACGCGCGAGCGGGCGAAGGCCAGACCCGCGCTCGACACCTCGCTCGCGGCGAGCGCGAGATCGGGCCGCGCGGCGTGCAGGCCGGCCAATACGTAGCCGGTGCCGCAACCGATTTCGAGCAGCCGCCGCGCCTGTGGAAAGTAGTGCGCGAGCGCCCAACTGATGAGCGCGTTGCGGGCACGGAACCAGAAGTGGCGCGATTCCAGCGCATAGAGCTGCGGGAACAGCGCGGCATCGAAGCCTTCATCCGCGGCTGCGAGCGCGGGCGCGAACGCCGGAAAGCCGTCGCGCTCGACGGGTGCTGCGCCACACGCGGGACAGCGCCAGTCCGGCCCGTCGAAATCCGCGCCGCAGGCCAGGCATTGTTTCACCCCTGGCTCCCCACTGCGATGCCGACCATGACGAGCGCCACACCCGCGATCTTGAGCGGCGTGATGGCCTCGCCGAAACAGTAATGGCCGGCGACCAGGATGAGCACGAACGCGAGACTCATGAAGGGATAGGCGTGCGACAGCTCGAGCTTGGTCATCGCCGCCATCCACGCGACCGCGGCGAGCAGCGCCGCGGCGAGACCGCTCATGATCCACGGGTTCACCAGCAGCTTGGCGAGGAACGCCAGTTTCTCGGGCAGCGCCTCGGGCAAGGCGCCCGCCTGCAGCACCTGCCACTTGATGACGACCTGGCCGTAGACCGTGAGCAGCACGGTTGCGAGTACATAGGCGTAACTCATATGACCACCCGATGGTAGAGATCGACGGGATTGCGGAAACGGAAACCCAGCGCGGCGTACAGGTTGAGCGCTGCGAGATTGGCGGCCGAAATCGAACTGGAGACTTCCTGCGCGCCGGCGGCGAACCGTTCCGCGCAGAGGAGGCTCCACAGCGCGTGCGCCCGCCCGTGGCCGCGCGCCGTCTCGCTCATGGCATGCAGGACCAGGCGCGTATCCTGGCAGGCGACAAAGCCGACCAGCACGCCTGCGTGCACCAGCCCGCGCACGGCGCCCGCCGCGTGCAGTTCGCGCAGCCAGTGGTCGTAACGGGCATCAGCCTGTGCTGGCGTCACCGCGAAGTCGCGATGGAAGCGGTCGTGTTGGAAGGCGCCGTGGCAGATCGCGAGCACCGCGTCGAGGTCCGGCTGTGCATCCAGCGCGGCGTCGGGGTCCGCCACAGGCCGCAGCCGCGAGGGCGTGCACCACGGCTCGATCAGGGTGTCGCAGTAGTAGAAGCCGTGACGCTGCAGGGCCGCCTTCGCGGCGCTATCGAGCGGATCGATGCGGACGCTGTGGTGTCCGGACCGGGCCAGCGCGGCGGCGAGTGTGCCGGGAGTGGCGTCCGCGAGTTCGAAGCAGTCGATGCCGAGGGCCCGACGGTCCCAGACAACGGGCTTAATCCGCTCCGCGGCGTTCATCGAAGGTGGCGTGCTGAATGATGTAGAGCGGCCGCTTCTTGGCCTCGTCGAAGGTCTTGCCGAGGTAGATGCCCATCACGCCGAGGATGGCGATGATGATGCCGCCGATGAAGTACACCGAGACGATCAGGCTGCTCCAGCCGGCCACCGCCGAACCGTACACCAGCGCGTGGGCGACGATGTACACCCCATAGAGCAAGGCACACAGCGCGAGCAGGAAGCCGAAGCGCACCGCGAGACGCAGCGGCTTGTCCGAATAGGCGACGATGACTTCCGAGGCGAGCTTCCACAATTTGGCGAGCGTGTAGGTGGACTCGCCCTCCTCGCGCGCGGCGTGCTGCACTTCGATGCTGGCGGTCGGGAAGCCCATCCAGTTCACCATGCCGCCGAAAAAACGCAGCTGTTCGCGCATGCGCCGCAGGTTGGCGACCACCTTGCGCGAGATGATGCGGAAATTGCCGGCCTGGCCGTCGTAGTCGATGTCGGCGAGCCAGCTGAACAACCGGTAGAAGATCCACGAACCCAGCCGTTTGGTCCAGGCATGCCGGCGCCGGCCGCGCAGCGCAAGCACGACGTCGTAGCCCTCCTGCGCCTTGGCGTACAGGCGCGGGATTTCCTCCGGGCGGTCCTGCAGGTCGCAGTCCATCACCACCACCCAGTCGCCGTCGCAGTGGTCGAGCCCGGCGGTGATGCCGTAGTGCTGGCCGAAGTTGCGGCTGAACTGCAGACCCTTCACGCGCGGATCGCGCGCCGCCAGCGCCACAATCTTGTCCCACGAGCGATCGCCGCCGCAGTCCTCCACCAGCACCAGCTCGAAATCCGGGGTGACCGGCTCGATAGCCGCAACGAGGCGCCGATAGAGTTCGTCGAGCGTGTGCTCGCCACGGTACACCGGAACCACCACCGACAGATGCGCCATGCGTCAACCTTGGTCGGCAAACTGGATGCGGTGGAGTTTGGCATAAATGCCGTCGCGCGCGAGCAGTTCGCGGTGGGTGCCCGTCTCGGCGATGCGCCCCCGTTCCAGCACCACGATGCGGTTCGCGCGCTCGATGGTGGAGAGCCGGTGGGCGATGACCAGCGTGGTCCGGCCCTGCATCAGCACTTCCAGCGCCGCCTGCACGTGACGCTCGGACTCGGAGTCGAGCGCGGAGGTGGCCTCGTCGAGGATCAGGATGGGCGCGTTCTTCAGCAGGGCGCGGG
>CAZXNF010000078.1:8951-10448 GCA_964641785.1 uncultured Streptomycetaceae bacterium
ATGGCGAGCCGCTGGCGCTGCCCGCCGGATAGCTTGACGCCGTTCTCGCCGATGAGCGTTTCCAGGCCTTCCGGCAGCTCGCGCACGAACTCCATGACGTGCGCGGCCGTGGCAGCGGCCTCGATGTCCGCATGCGACGCGGCCCGCAGCGCACCGTAGGCGATATTCGCCGCCAGCGTGTCGTTGAACAGCACTACGTCCTGTGACACCAGCGCAATGTTGGCGCGCAGCGAGGCGAGCGTGAGCGTTTCGATATCGTCGCCGTCAACCAGGATGCGGCCCTCGGTCACGGCGTAGAAACGCGGCACCAGGTTGGCGAAGGTTGTCTTGCCCGCGCCCGACGAGCCCACGAGTGCCACGGTTTCGCCCGGGGCGATCGCAAGGGAGACGCCGGTCAGCGCCGGTGCCCGGTCAGGCGCGTAGCGGAAGCTCACGCCCTCAAAGCGGATCTCGCCGCGCGCGCGGCCCAGCGCGTAGGTTCCGGCGTCGGTTTCCGGCGGCTCGTCGATCAGCGCGAACAGGCTTTCCGCCGCCGCCAGCCCCTTCTGCAGCGGCTCGTTGACGCTGGTGAGGCGCTTCAAGGGCGCGGTCAGCATCAGCATCGCGCCGACGAAGGACACGAAGCCGCCGACGGTCAGTTGGTCCTGGCCCGACTGCGAAATGGCGATAGCGACGATCACCGCCATCCCGGCGGATGCGATCAGCTGCGTGATCGGCACATTGGCGGCGGCCGCCACCGCCTGCTTCATCGAGTAATGCCGCACGCGCCCGGCTTCGTCGGCGAAGCGCTTCGCTTCGTAGGCCTGCCCGCCGAAGAGCTTGACCACCTTGTGGCCCTCGATCGCCTCCTCGATGACCTGGGTCATGTCGCCCATCGCCTTCTGCACGTCGCGCGAGGAGCGGCGCAGCCGGTTGGAGAGCAGCCACACCACCAGCACGATCAGCGGCGTGATCACCAGCGACAGCAGGGTCAACTGCCAGTTCAGCCACAGCATCCAGGCCAGCAAGCCGATCGCCGCCAGCGTGTCCTTGAAGATCACCGTCAGCACGGCGGTGGCCGCGCCGGCGACCTGCGTCACGTCGAAGGTGATCTTGGAGATGAGGTTGCCCGTCGGCTGGTCGCCGTAATAGCGCGCGGGCAGCTGCAGGAGCTTGCGGAACATTTCCTCGCGCAGGTCCGTCACCAGCCGGTTGCCGACCCAGGCGATGGCGTGCGAGCCCACGTAGGTGCCGAAGCCGCGCACCGCGGCAATGCCCACGATCAGCCACGGCATCCAGCGCATCAGGTCCGGATCCTTGTCCACGAAGGTGCCGTCGAGCAGCGGTTTCATGAGCGCGGGCAGCGCCGGTTCGGTCAGGGCCACCAGCACCATGCCGGCGATGGCGAGCGAGAAAATCCGCCAGTGCGGCGTCACATAACGCAGCAGGCGGAGATAAAGTTGGGTGCTGGTGAGTTCGGGCGCTGCCATGCGGGCACGCGGGCGACGCGGATAAAAA
>CAZXNF010000079.1:0-10417 GCA_964641785.1 uncultured Streptomycetaceae bacterium
GTGCAACGGCTGCCAGATGATGAGCAACCTGCGCGACCTGATTCCGGGCGCCGCGCACTGGCCGCGCTTCGTGCGCAATCGTTCGGAACAGTTCGAAGCCCGCTTCGTACTGGTGGAGGTGCCGCGCTCGCCTTCGCTGCTGTTCGACGGCATGGCCGGCAGCCGCATTGCGGTGCCAACCGCCCACGGCGAGGGTTATGCGGAATTCCGCGATCCCAACGCGCTGGCAGAGGCGGAGGACTCAGGGCTGGTGTGCCTGCGCTATGTGGACCATGCGGGCCGGGCGACGGAGGCCTATCCGTACAATCCCAACGGCTCGCCACAGGGCATCACGGGACTGACGACCGCGGATGGACGTTTCACCATCGTGATGCCGCATCCCGAACGGGCGTTCCGCAGCGTGCAGAACTCGTGGCATCCGGACGGGTGGGGAGAAGACGGGCCCTGGCTGCGGATGTTCCGCAATGCCCGGAAATGGGTCGGCTAGCGCCAACCCTGGTGAGGCGAAAGACGAAAGACGAGCGGCGCTTCTCTCGTCTTTCCCGTATTTATTCGACCTTGGTCTTCGCCCGCAGATCGGCGAGGTAACGCCCGACGGCCTGCTGCTGGGCGCGCTGCAGGAGCACCTGTTTGACTTCGTCGAACGACGGGATCTTGAGGGGCCGCTCATCTTCGAGCTTCACGACGGCCCACGCGCCCTGGACCTGGACCGGCTGGTCGGCGAGTTGGCCTTTCTTGAGCTTGCGCACCGCATCGGTGAGCGGCGGCGGGTAGCCGCCGATCGGCCGCCAGTCGAGGTCGCCGCCCTTGCCCTTGGAGCCAGCGTCCTTCGATTTCTCGGCGGCAAGTTTCTCGAAGTTCGCGCCTTTTCTGAGCGAAGCGAGGATCTGCTTGGCCTCGTCTTCGGTGTCCACCGCGATCACGCGCAGCCGCACTTCCTTGTCGCCGGCGGAGGCTTTCTCGGCGTCATAGGCCTTGCGCAACTGGTCGTCGGGGATTGGGTTGGCGCGCAGGTAGTCGCTGATCACGAGGTTGCCCAGAAGCTCCTGCCGCATGAGGTCGATTTGTTGTTGGGTTTCAGGCGATTTGTCGAGCCCCTTCTTCGCGGCTTCCTGGGCGAGTATCTCAAGATTTATCAGCCGCTCCCGGATCTGGTTGCGGACTTCCGGCGAATCGCCGCCCTTGCTGCCGGGCGCGCCCGGGGCACCCGGGGCGCCGCCCGCACCGGAGGCATTCTTGGCCATGAAGTCGAAGCGCGTCTGCGGAATTGTCACGCCGTTGACCTTGGTGCCCTGCGCATGTATCGCGGGCGCGAAAAACCCGACGGCGAGCCCGACGGCGAGCACGGCAAGGCGAAGCGGATGGTGCATGGTGGTTTCCTTTGGGAGTAACTGCAAAATCAGAACTCTTCGGGCGCGTAGGCCCGGATGGAGAGGGCGTGGATGTCGCGCCGCATCAGGTCTGAAAGCGCATCATAAACCATCCGGTGGCGCGCCAACGGGCTGGCGCCGGTGAAGCGGGGCGACACCACGACGAGTTGGTAGTGCCCGCCGCCGCCTTTAGCGCCGTCGTGTCCTACATGCTGGCCGCTCTCATCGAAGAGTTCGACGCGTTCGGGAGCGAGCACGGCAAGGCGGGCTTCGATGCTGGCGATGAGGCCGGCGGTGCTCAAGGCTTGGGCGCTTCCCGCGTGTAACGCGACAGGGCCACGGTCTGCGCGATGGCGAAGGCAAAAGTCAGGACGAGCCCGCCGAACACCTTGAACTTGACCCACAGGTCGGTGCTGAGCGTAAACGCGATGGCGAGATTGAGGACGCCCAGCATCGTGAAGAATCCCGCCCACAGATACAGCCAGCGGTTCCAGACGGTGTCGGGCGCGTCGAAGTGCGCCTCCATCATGGCGCGGATGGCATTCTTCTTGAACGCGAGGTGGGCGACCACCAGTCCGATGCCGATGACCCAGTACACCATGGTCGGCTTGACCTTGATGAAGCGCTCGTCGTGCAGCAGCAGCGTTAGCGCGCCGAAGAACATGATGGCGCCGAAATTGATCCACAGGAGCTTGTCCACCTTGCGGTGGCGGAACCAGGCCCAGGCGACCTGGAACACGGTGGCGAACATCGCTGCCGCCGTGGCGTAGTAGATGTCCTTCAGCGCGTAGACCGCGAAGAACAGGATGAGGGGAAAGAAGTCGAACAGGAATTTCATGGTCGGCCGTGCACTCAGGGGGCAAGGGCGCGGATTATAGGGGTTTCCTCGCGCGCCAGCGGCGGCGCGCGGAGGTCAGGTTTTGTCGAATTTCAGGGACGCCGAGTTGATGCAGTAACGCAGTCCGGTCGGCGCCGGGCCGTCCTCGAACACATGCCCAAGGTGGGCGTCGCACTTGCTGCACAAAACCTCCGTGCGGCGCATGCCGTGGCTGACGTCCGTTTCAGCCGCCACGTTCTCTGCTTTCGCGGGCTGCCAGAAGCTGGGCCAGCCGCTGCCGGATTCGAACTTGTGGTCGGCGCTGAACAGCTCCGTTCCGCAGCAGATGCAGCGGTATACGCCCTTTTCGTGGTTGTCCCAGTAAATGCCGGTAAAAGGCCGCTCGGTGCCTTTCTGGCGGGCGACCTGGAACTGCTCCGGCGTCAGTTCTTTCTTCCAGTCAGCGTCGGGTTTCTTGATCTTGTCCGTCATGGTCCGCTCCATCAATGAGTTCTTTGAACAGGTCTGCGTGATAAAGTTGCCTGGACTACTGCATCGTCCGACGCTGCATCAGCGCACCGGTCGTTCGTTTGTTCGATGAGTCGGTCTATTCCGTGAAAACTGGCAGGGAAACCGCATGACGCTTGCGTACTGGATGGTCCTCGTGGCGGCGCTGCTGCCGTATTGTGCCACCGGCTACTTCAAGTTCGGCGGCGGCGGCGGAAAGACCTACAACAACCATGCGCCGCGGGTCGGGTTGGACGCGCTGCCGCCAGACCGCAAGCGGGCCTACTGGGCGCAATTGAACGGCTTTGAGGCGTTCCCGCCGTTCGCAGCGGGGGTGATCATCGCGCACCTTGCCGGCGGGCCTCAGCGCTGGATTGACGGCCTGGCCGTGGCGTTCGTCCTGCTGCGGGTGGCCTATACGCTGCTCTATATCCACGACAAGCCGACCGCGCGGTCGCTGGTGTGGTGCGCCGGCGTGCTGTGCGTGATCGGCCTGTTCGTCAGCGCGGCCTAAAGAACGACTTCCCGCGCAATCCCGCGCGCATCCATCTCGAATTCCAGGTCGACCACGGGCGGGTGCGCGTAGTGCCACGTCAGGCCGCCCGGCGCCGCGCCGCGGCGGACGATCTCCTCGCCGAGGAAGGGATGGAGGTCGTGCACGGTGTAGGCCTGCGTGTCCGTCACCTCTTTCCAACCGCAGCCCAGCGGTTGCATGCGGCCTTCCATCACCCCCAGCACGTAGCGCGCCTTTTCCACCAGCGCACCCGGCGAGACATCGCCGTGCCGCACGATGTGGTCGCGGTAGTTAGGCTGGTTCTCCGGGGCTTCCGCACCGCCGGCGACGATGAAGCTCGGGCGGGACGCATTTTTCGCGGGCACCGTGTACGAGAAGGCATAGAAGGAAGGTTCCGCGGGCGGGTCGATCGCGGGGCACACATTGCTGCGCGCCACCGGATTTGCACCGTCCTGGTAGAGACCCCACGCCGCGAGCGGCGCCACGTATTGCCGGTTGAAGGCCTCGAAACCGGCTTCGGTGAAAGGCGCGGGCGAACGCAGCTCGCAGGCACAGAATGCAGTCAGCGGACGGCCGATCGCGCGCAGGTGCGCCTCGATCCTGCGAAAACCTTCTGCGAGCGGCACGGGCCGATGGAAGCGCGCCCGTTCGATTTCGAAGCCGGGTTCGGCGGCGACGGATGCGGAGTAGCGGAAAACCCCTTTGACGTAGCGATAGCCGCCGGGGGTGAAGGTGACAACCTCTGCTGCAGCCATGCGCGTTAGAGTACCTTGCCGGGGTTCATGATGCCCAGCGGATCGAACGTCTTCTTCACCGCGTGCATCAGGTCCATCTCCACTGCACTCTTGTGGTGCGGCAATTCCGCGCGCTTGGCCTGACCGATGCCATGCTCGGCGCTGATTGAGCCGTTGCGCTCGCGCACCATTTGGTAGACGGCTTTGTTCACGTCGGTCATGGCGACGGCTGCGGGGTCGTCGCGCCGGCGGCCGGGCACAAAGCAGTTGTAGTGCAGGTTGCCGTCGCCGATGTGACCGAAGCAGATGATGCGCACGCCGGGAAACTGTTTTTCCAGCGCGGCGCCGGCTTCCGTGATGAAGGCCGGGATGCCACTGATCGGCACCGAAATGTCGTGGCGGTAGAGCAGGCCATCGCTCTTGGAGGCTTCGGGGATCGTCTCGCGGATGCGCCAGAAGGCCTGCGCCTGCGCGGCGCTCTCGGCCAGAGCAACGTCCGTCACCAGGCCTTTTTCGATAGCGCCCGCCAGCGCCTGTTCGACGGCGTCGCGCAGCCCGGCATCGATCGCCGGATCGTCAACGTTGGTCAGGAAGTACCAGGGCGCCGCGGCGGACAGCGGGTCGCGGGTGCCGGGGATGTGCTTCAGCACGAGTTCGATGCAGTGGCGCGAGATGATCTCGAAGGCGCTGATACGGTCACCGATCTCGCTGCGCAGGTGCGAGAGCAGGGCGATTGCGGCGTCCGGGTCGGGGATTGCGCCAAAGGCGGTGACGGAGGTGCGGGGCTGGGGAAAGAGCTTGAGCACCGCACCGGTGATGATGCCCAGGGTGCCTTCGGAGCCGACGAAAAGCTGCTTGAGGTCGTAGCCGGTATTGTCCTTGCGCAGCCCCCGCAGGCCGCCCCACACCTCGCCGGTCGACAGGACGACTTCCAGGCCGAGGGTGAGGTCGCGCGTGTTGCCGTAGCGGAGCACGTTGATGCCACCGGCGTTGGTGGCGAGGTTGCCGCCGATCTGGCAACTGCCTTCCGCGCCGAGCGACAGCGGGAAGTAGCGGTCGGCCTCGCGGGCCGCCTGCTGGAGGTTGGCGAGGATGCAGCCGGCCTCGACGGTGATCGTATTGTTGAGCGGGTCGAGCGCCACGATGCGATTCATGCGCGCGAGCGAGAGGACGATGGCATCGCCCTTCGCGGTAGGGGTCGCCGCGCCGCACATGCCGGTGTTGCCGCCCTGGGCGACGACGGGCGTGCGTGTTTCCGTGCAGAGCTTCAGTACCGCGGCGACTTCTGCCGTATTCGCGGGACGCACCACCGCGACCGCCTTGCCAATGTAGAAGCCGCGCCAGTCGTGGAGCGCAGGCGCGATTTCCTGCGCGTCCGTCAGGACATGGGCGGGGCCGACGATGGCGGCAAGGCGTTCGACGAGGGTGGACGGGGACAGCACGGCGCTCATGGACAGGGTTTCCTCCTGGTTCGATTATAAGCCGCACCAAAGCACAGGCCGGCATCTTGTGGATGCCGGCCTGGCGGGAGAGCGGCGCCGGGTAGGCGCCGCCGTAGCCTGGTGGGGTGTAACGAAACTACGCGGCGAGGAGTTTTCGCAAGACGTAGGGAAGAATCCCGCCGTGCTGGTAGTAATCCACTTCAATCGGGGTATCGATGCGCAGGGTCAGCGGCACGCTTTCCGTCTTACCGTCCTTGCGCGTGATCGTCATGATCACGTCCTGCATCGGGACGATGTTTTTCTCGATGCCGGTGATGTCGATGATTTCCGAGCCGTCGAGATTGAGGGTTTGCGCGGTCGTGCCGGGCTTGAACTGCAGGGGCAGCACACCCATGAACACCAGGTTCGCACGGTGGATGCGCTCGAAGGCGCGCACGATCACGGCCTTCACGCCCAGCAGTTGCGGGCCCTTGGCGGCCCAGTCGCGCGAGGAGCCCTGGCCGTATTCGTCGCCGCCGAACACGACTGACGGCACACCGTCCTGCTGGTAGCGCATCGCGGCTTCGTAAATGGACATCTGTTCGCCGGAGGGCTGGTGGACCGTCACGCCGCCTTCAATACCCGGCAGCATCAGGTTCTTGATGCGGATGTTGGCGAAAGTGCCGCGCAGCATGACTTCATGATTGCCGCGGCGCGCGCCGTAGGTGTTGAAGTCGGCGATGGCCACGCCGTGGCCCTGCAGGTATTGGCCGGCCGGCGAGGAAGCGCGGATGCCGCCCGCGGGGCTGATGTGGTCGGTGGTGATCGCATCGCCGAAGATGCCCAGCACGCGGGCACCCTTCACGTCCGATACCTTGCCGGGCTGCAGGCCGAAGCCGTCGAAGTAGGGCGGATGACGCACGTAGGTGGATTGTTCGTTCCACCGATAAGTGGCGCCGACCGAAGACGGAATCTCGTCCCACATCGGGTTGCCTTCGCCGAAGGCCGAGAACAGTTTCTTGTACATCGCGGGGTCCGTCGCGTACGGCATGACTGCGGCGATTTCGGCGGTCGAGGGCCAGAGGTCCTTCAGGAATACGGGTTTGCCGTCCTTGCCGGTGCCGATCGGATCCTTCGACAGGTCGATGTCGATGGTGCCGGCGAGGCCGAAGGCGACGACCAGCGGCGGGCTCATCAGGAAGTTGGCCTTGATGCTCTGGTGGATGCGCGCCTCGAAGTTGCGGTTACCGGACAACACGGCGGCTGCGATGACATCGTTTTTCGTCACGGCTTCGTCGAGGTAGCCGTCCAGCGGGCCGGAGTTGCCGATGCAGGTCGTGCAGCCGTAGCCGGAGACGAAATAGCCGAGCTGTTCCAGGTAGGGCAGCAGGCCTGCGTTCTTCAGGTATTCGGTCACCGCCAGCGAACCGGGGCCGAGCGAGGTTTTCACCCAGACGGGCGGTTTCAGGCCTTTCTCGACCGCCTTTTTGGCCAGCAAGCCGGCGCCCAGCAGCACACCGGGGTTGGAGGTGTTGGTGCAGGAGGTGATCGCGGAGATCAGCACGTCGCCATGGCCGATCTTTACGTCCGAGTTGCTCGTCGGCACGCGCCTGCCGATTTCGCCGGGCTTGCCGTAGCCGCCGTCGGTGAACGGCTTCTCGAGGAACTCGCGGAACTTGCCCTTGATCGCCGGCAGGTCGAGGCGGTCGTTGGGACGCCGCGGACCCGCAACGGACGGCTTGACGCTGGAGAGATCGAACTGCACCACGTCGCTGTAGTCGATGTCGCCGTCTTTCGGCATGCCGAACATGCCCTGGGCTTCGTAGTACGCCTTGACGGCCGGCACGACGTCGCCGCGGCCGGTCATGCGCAGGAATTCGCAGGACACCTCGTCAACCGGGAAGAAGCCGCAGGTCGCGCCATATTCGGGCGCCATGTTGCCGATGGTCGCGCGGTCGGGCAGGGGCAGCGAGGCCGCACCCGCACCGAAGAATTCGACGAACTTGCCGACCACTTTTTTCGCTCGCAGCCGTTCGGTCACGGTCAGGACGAGGTCGGTGGCGGTGACGCCGTCGTTCAACCTGCCGGTCATGTGCACGCCGACCACATCCGGTTGCAGGAAGTACATCGGCTGGCCGAGCATCGCGGCCTCGGCTTCGATGCCGCCGACGCCCCAGCCCAGCACGCCGAGGCCATTCACCATCGTCGTGTGCGAATCGGTGCCGACCAGACTGTCGGGGTAGTAAAGGTCGCCCACGTTCCACACGACCTGCGACACGTATTCGAGGTTGATCTGATGGCAGATGCCGTTGCCCGGCGGGATGATTTCGAAAGTCTTGAACGCCTGTGCGCTCCACTTGAGGAATTCATAGCGCTCGCGGTTGCGCCTGAACTCGACTTCCATGTTCTTGCGCAACGCGTCCTTGTTTCCGTAGTAGTCGATCTGGACCGAGTGGTCCATGATCAGATGGGCGGGGCAGAGGGGCTCGATGATGTCCGGGTTGGCGCCCTGCTTTTTGGCGGCCTCGCGCATGGCGGCGAAGTCCACCACCAGCGGCACGCCGGTCATGTCCTGCAACAGGACGCGCGCCACGACGATCGGTACTTCCTCGCTGCGCTTGCCGCGGGGTTCCCAGCCCGCGAGGTTCTTCAGGTGCGCTTCGGTGATCTTTTTGCCGTCGTACTTGCGCAATGCGGATTCCAGCACGACGCGAAGGCTGACCGGCAGCCGCGAAATCTTGCCCAGGCCCGCCTTTTCCAGCGCTGGGAGCGAGTAATACTGACCGGTCTTACCGGAAAACGTGAATGACTGGAGTGTGTTGTGAAGGTTGTGCGGCATGGGGTGCTCCTGCGGGAAGCGTCCTATCGCACGCGTTCGTGCGGTGAAGACGTCTGGCGAGCGACGAGGACCGGGTGGAAGCGCGGCGTCCGGCTGAAGGTGGAATGCTTACCGGTTGATTTTGAGGATGAAATTTCCGTCTGCACCGGCAGCCGACTGCAGACGAGAGTAGCGGAAGGGCAACGAGAGCGTCAAGGCAGGCAGAGGCAGCCGCCTGAATGCACCCCGTATCCGCATGGCGCTGGCGCGTTATCTGCTACTCGCAAACCGTCACCTTTAGCCTGTAGAGTCACGGCTTTTTTCCGGGCGGTCGCGGGCCCCTCCATTGACACAAGGATGCGCAGAACATGGCAACGGCAGTAACCCTCATTCCCGGCGACGGGATCGGCCCCGAAGTGGCGGCTTCAGTCAAAGCAGTGGTCACGGCATCCGGCGCCAAAATCGACTGGGAGCCTGTCCCCGTGGGCATCAGCGCCATGGAGAAGTACGGCACGCCGATGCCGCCGCCCGTCTTCGAATCGATGGGGCGCACCAAAGTGGGGCTCAAGGGGCCAACGCAGACGCCATTCGGGGGCGATTACCGGATCAAGCTCAGCCACCCGGCGCGCGACGGGTCGACGGCGCCGCGCGACTACCCGAGCATTGCGATCGCCCTGCGCAAGGAATTCGGCCTCTACGGCGCCGTGCGCCCGGCCAAGAACTATCCCGGCATCGCCTCCCGCTTCCAGGGTGTCGATCTGCTGATCTTCCGCGAGAACAGCGAAGACCTTTACCTCGGCATCGAAAAGCGCGTGAGCGAAGACCGCGTGGAGGCCACCAAGGTCATCACCGTCAGCGCCACCGACCGTATGGCGCACTTCGCCTGCCGCTACATGGAGAAGATCGGCCGCAAGCGCCTGACCGTGGGCCACAAGGCCAACGTCCTCAAGCTGACCGACGGCACTTTCCTCAAGGTGGCGCAGGCAGCGGCGGCCGCACATCCGTCGATCACCTGCGATGCGCGCGTCATCGATGCGCTGTGCATGGAACTCGTGATCAAGCCGGAGAGCTTCGACAGCCTGCTGCTCGCCAACCTCTACGGCGACATCGTCTCCGATCTCGCGGCCGGCCTCGTCGGCGGGCTGGGCGTGGCGCCGGGGGCGAACCTGGGCGAGGACTGCGCGATGTTCGAGGCCGTGCATGGCAGCGCGCCCGACATCGCGGGCAAGGATCTCGCCAACCCGACCGCGCTGCTGCTGTCTGCGGTGATGATGCTGCGCTATCTGGAGCAGGGCGCGGCCGCCGACCGCATCGAGGCGGCGCTGTCAAAGGCGCTCGCCGACAAGCAGGCGGTGACCAAGGACCTCGGCGGCAACGGCGGGACCAAGACGTTCACCGCTGCGATCATTCGCGCGCTGGGCTGAGCGCTGAGCGCTGAGGGCGGGCCGGGCCGTCATTCGACCTTGATGTTGGCCTCGCGGACCACCCGGGTCCATTTTTCGCGGTCGGCGCGCAGGTAGCGTTCGAACTCCTCGACGCTGATGTCCGGCACATCGGCGCCGAAGCGCGCGAAGGTGTCGCGCGTCGTCGGGGTGCGCAGGACTTTCTGCAGCGCGGCCGTCAGCTTCTGCTGGATGTCCTTCGGCGTCGCGGACGGGACGAGAATCGCGGCAAACGTCGAGGCCTCGAAGCCCTTGTAGCCGGATTCATCGACGGTCGGCACGTTCGGCAGGGACGACGAACGCTTGAGGGTGGTGACGGCGATCGCGCGCAGCTTGCCGCTCTGGATGAAACCGATCGAGGACGAGAGCTGGTCGAACAGCAGGTCGACCTGGCCGCCCATGACGTCCACCAGCGCCGGGCCGCTGCCCTTGTAGGGCACGTGTATCAGTTTCGTTCCCGTCACGGACTGGAAGAGCTCGCCGGCGAGATGGTTGCTGCTGCCGGGGCCGGCGGAAGCCATCGTCACCTTGCCGGGCCGCGCCTTGATCATCGCGACGAACTCCTTGATGTCGCGGGCGGGCAGCGAGGGGTGCATCACGATCACGATGGGAACCACCGACACCAGGCCGATGGCGGCGAGGTCGCGCTGGGGGTCGTAGCCGAGCTTCGGATAGAGGGCGGGGGCGGCGGTGAGCGTGCCGGTGGACCCGACCAGCAGCGTATAGCCGTCCGGCGCCGACTTCGCGGCGAGCTCGGTGCCGATGGTGCCGCCGGCGCCGCCGCGGTTGTCGAC
>CAZXNF010000080.1:0-10371 GCA_964641785.1 uncultured Streptomycetaceae bacterium
GTGGCGGGCAAGTCCGTGACACGGGCCAGCGTGCGCAGGCCTTCTTCACCGCCGGGCGGGCAGCGGTTGATGGCGGCTTCGCCGCGCGCGATGGCTTCCGCGTAAGGCCGGCAGCCGGTGTAGCCGCACTGGCGACACTGCGTCTGCGGGAGTTCGGCGTCGATCGCGTCCGCGAGTGCGCCCGCACCCGCACCCGGCGTCATCGCAGTGCGTCCGCCACGGCGGCGTACGGGCGACCCGCATCCGCCGCGAGATCGGCGTGCGTGACGTGCCCATCGTGCACCTGCAGGCCGGGAAGCAGCGCCGGTTCCCGGGCCAGCGCCTCGCGTAGACCGTGGCGCGCGAGGACGAGTGCGTACGGCAGGGTCGCCTGCGCCAGCGCAAGCGTCGCGGTGCGCGCCACCGCCGACGGCATGTTCGGCACGCAGTAATGCAGGACGCCTTCTTCGACGAACACGGGTTCGACGTGCGAAGTCTGACGCGAAGTGTCGGCGATGCCGCCCTGGTCGATGCCGACATCCACGATCACCGAGCCGGGCCGCATGGCGCGCAGATCCTCGCGATGGATGAGCTTCGGCGAAAGTTTGCCCGGCAGCAGCACGGCGCCGACGACGAGATCGGCGCCGCGCACGGCTTCGGCGAGCGCGGCGGGCTCCGCGGCGCGGGTGATGAGGCGCGCGCCGAACAGCGCTTCAAGGCGCCGCAACTGGACGGCGCTCCGGTCGAGCACGGTGACGGTGGCCCCCATGCCGAGCGCGATGCGCGCGGCGCCGGCGCCCACCATGCCGCCGCCGATGATCGTGACGTGCGCGGGCGGCACGCCAGGCACGCCGCCGAGCAGCACGCCGCTGCCGCCGTTGGGCATCTGTAGCGCCCACGCGCCGACCTGCGGGGCGAGCCGTCCCGCGATGTCGGACATCGGGATCAGCAGCGGCAGGCTGCCGTCGGGCGCGGTGACTGTTTCGAAGGCGAGGGCGCTCACCCGGCGCTCGAGCATCGCCGCGAGCAGCGGCGGATCGGGTGCGAAGTGGTGGTAGCAGAACAGGATCTGGCCCGGATGCGTCAGCGAGAACTCGGACGCCTGCAGTTCCTTCACCTTGATCACGAGGTCGGCGTCGTAGGCGTCGGCGGCACCCGACACGATCTGCGCGCCGGCCGCGCGGTAGGCGTCGTCGGTCAGGCCGACCGCAGCGCCCGCGCCGGTCTGCACGCGGACGGCATGGCCCTCCGCCGCAAGCGCGTGCGCGCCGGAGGGGGTGAGGCCGACGCGGAACTCCCGGGTCTTGATCTCCTTCGGTACGCCAACACGCATGTCAGTCCTCCCTTGCGCAGGCGGCGCTCGCCGCTTCGCGGATCAGCGGCGGCCCGCCGTAGATGAACCCAGTGTAGAGCTGGACGAGGCTCGCGCCCGCATCGAGCATCGCGCGCGCGTCGGCGCCCGAGGAGATGCCGCCCACGCCGATGATCGGCAGCGCGCCCCCCAGCGCCCGCGCAAGTGCCGCGACGACTTCGCGCGAGCGCGCGGTCAGCGGTGCGCCGCTCAGGCCGCCGCTTTCTTCCGCGTGCGGCAGCCCCTGCACCGCGTTGCGCCCGATCGTGGTGTTGGTGGCGATGACGGCATCCATGGCATAGCGTTGGAGCAGGCCGGCGATCTCTACGATCTGCTCCGGCTCGAGGTCCGGCGCGATCTTCACGGCCACCGGTACGCGCCGGCCGTGCGCGGCGGCGAGCACCTCGCGTTCCGCGCGCACCGCGCCGAGCAGGCGTTCGAGTGCGGCGCCTTCCTGCAGGGCGCGCAGGTTCTTCGTGTTGGGCGAGGAGATGTTGACGGTGACGTAGTCGGCGTGCGTGTAGACGGCGCGCAGGCAGGTAACGTAATCGTCTTCGGCGCGCTCCACCGGGGTGTCGAAGTTCTTGCCGATGTTGATGCCCAGCACGCCGCGGTAGCCGCACGCGCGGGCCGCCTGCACGCGCGCCACCAGGTGCGCGACGCCCGCGTTGTTGAAACCCAGGCGGTTGATGAGGGCGCGCGCCTGCGGCAGACGGAACAGGCGAGGGCGCGGATTACCGGGTTGCGGGCGCGGCGTGACGGTGCCGATTTCGATGAAGCCGAAGCCCAGGGCGGCCAGCGCTTCGATGTGGTCACCGTTCTTGTCGAAACCGGCGGCGAGGCCGACGGGGTTCGGGAATTCCAGGCCCATCACGGTACGCGGACAGCAGATCGCGGCGGGGGCGGGCAGCTTCGCGAGCAGGTCGAGGCCGGCGCAGGCGACGGCATGCGCGCGTTCAGGGTCGAGCGCGAAGAGCAGGGGCCGTGCGAGGGCGTAGAACATGCACGGATTGTACCGCGCAGCAGCATGTGCGGATGGTACCGTGTGGATGCACAGCGGGTGGTCGGGCCAATGCCCCGATCGGGTTCTCCGCTCGTGGTGAGTTTGCCGAACCATGAACGGACAATGGTGCGAAATCAACGGGCTGAGCCGTCCAGGCCTTTGACAGTCATCGCGCGAGGTCACGTGAAAAGCGCGCCGTCGAACTCCAGTCGCACGGGGGGGGCGGACATCCCAGAACACTATGCCGAGGGAGGCAAAAGGCGAGAACTGACCCTAAAGTTGAGACGCGGATTGTTGGTATTGAGACGTCAACAGCCAAACAGGCCAAGAATCAGATCAAGGCGCGAGAGCAAAGCAAACGGGCATACCCGAAAGAGGCGTCAGTCGAGTTGAATGTTTTCGCGCTTGATCACCTCGCCCCAGGCGGCCGTCTCGGCGCGGATGCGCGCGGCAAACGTCTTGGGGTCGATCAGCTCCGGCGTGCCTTGCACGCGCAGTTGACGTAACGCATTGGCGTCGTCGCGCATCGTGACCAGCGCGCTGTAGAGCGTGTGGATCACCGGTGCGGGGGTTTGAGCCGGCACCATCAGCCCCAGCCAGAACGGCACGTCGAAGCCTGCGTATCCGGCCTCAATCATCGTCGGCACCTCCGGCAGATCGGGCCAGCGTTGAGCCGTGGTCACCGCCAGTGCGCGCAGCTTGCCCGAGCGGATGATGGGCACCGAGGACGGCGTGGCGAGGTGCGCATCCACCTCCCGCGCGAGCAGCGCGAGGTGTGCGCCGGAGCCACTCTTGTACGGCACATGTACCGTGCGGATGCCCGCGCGGTTGTTGATCATCTCGAAACCCAAGTGGCCCAGATTACCCGCCCCGGCCGAGCCGTACGTCAACTGGCCGGGCTTGGCACGCGCCACCGCTACCAGATCGGCGACCGAATTCACCGAAGCCGTGAGCTCGCCGGCCGGGTTGATGGTCAAAATGAATGGTGCCGACACCACCATCGTCAACGGCGCGAAATCGCGCTCCGGCTGATAAGTGATCTTGCGGTAGATCTGCGGGTTAACGGTAATGCCGCTGGAATTGGTTGCCAGCAGCGTGTAGCCATCGGCAACCGCGCGCGCCGCCTCCGTGGCGCCGAGCACCCCGTTCGCGCCCGGACGGTTAACCACCACCACCGGCTGGCCGAGTTTGACCCGCAGATGCTCTGCAGCAGCACGCGCAATCGAGTCCGTCGAACTGCCGGGCGGAAAGCCGACGATGATGCGCAATGGCTTGGTTGGAAACGCCGTACCCTGCACATCGGACTGCGCTTGCGCGTTATCCGCGGCACCTGCGGCGAACAGCGCCAAACCTGCAGCGAGCAACAAGCGGCGGGTTGAGTCCGAAGCGTTATGCATCATAGGGCGCCGATTAGAAAATTGGACGCCCAGTGTAGCCCAGCGAATAGGAAATTTAAACCACCATTTTTCTATCGGCGACTATATCGACGGCCCGGCACACGGTGAATCGCACGGTGTTTGGTGAAAAATTTTCCCCGCTCGCCACTTGGAGAAGGGTAACCATTCTGATGAACAAAAAAGGAACCACGACGACCACAAAAAAGCTATAGTTATCCACAGTTGAATAGATTGAGATTAGCAAAAGCGCCTGGTCAATTTTCAACCGGCGCAAACAAGGCAAGACCATGAGCTGGCAACCCGAACTCGACGAACTACGTGCGCGCCAGGCACTGGCCTGGCAGATGGGCGGCGCTGACAAAGTGAAGCGCCAGCACGACGGCGGCCGGCTGACCGTGCGTGAGCGGGTCGATGCTTTGGTGGATCCCGGCAGCTTCCGCGAGATCGGCGGCATCGCTGGCAAAGCGAGCTACGATGTGGCGGGCAATCTCACCAGCCTCATGCCGGCCAATTGCGTTTTTGGCCGGGCTGCGATCGATGGCCGACCGGTGATGGTCTGCGGCGATGATTTCACGGTGCGCGGCGGCTCGGCGGACGCGACGATCAAAGAGAAGACGGTCATGTCCGAGCAGATGGCCAACGAGTTTCACCTCCCGATCGTTCGCATCATCGAAGGCTCGGGGGGCGGCGGCTCGGTGAAGACGATCGAGACCACCGGGCGGGCCAATTTGCCCGGACGCGTTGGTGGCACGCAGGGCTATTATCTAGCGACGATCAATCTCGGCACGGTGCCTGTCGTAGCACTGGGGCTGGGCTCCGTTGCCGGGATAGGCGCGGCGCGGCTCGCGGCAAGTCACTATTCGGTGATGACCAAGACCACCTCGGCCATGTTCGTCGCCGGTCCGCCCGTGGTGGAGAGGATTGGTCAGAAATTGACGAAGCAGGAGCTGGGCGGATGGGAAGTCCAGACCCGAGCGGGTGCGGTGGATCACGCGGTCGTTACGGAACAAGAGGCGTTCGCCTGCACGCGGCGCTTCCTGTCCTACCTGCCGTCCTCAATCTACACCACACCGCCGGTCGTGCCTTCCGATGATGACCCCAACCGCCGCGATGAAGCGCTTATCAAGGCCATTCCCAAAGACCGCCGCCGCGTCTACAAGATGCGCGGAATCGTCGAGACGCTCGTCGATAAGGGCAGTTTTTTCGAAATGGGCGAAATGTTCGGCCGCTCCATCATCACCGGCCTCGCACGCATCGATGGCCACTCCGTCGCCGTTATGGCCGGCGATCCTTATCACTATGGTGGCGCGTGGACCGCGAATGCCTGTGCCAAAATCATCCGCTTCGTCGATCTCGCCCAGACCTTTCACCTTCCCGTCGTGCACCTCGTCGACTGCCCGGGCTTTCTCATCGGGCTGGAGGCTGAGAAGACTGCGACGATCCGCGCCGGCGTGCGAGCCATGGCGGCGATCAGTCAGACCACGATTCCCTGGTGCAGTATCCTGGTGCGCAACGTCTTCGGCGTTGCCGGTGCACTTCATCAGCCGGCAGGGCGCTTGTCTCTGCGCTATGCTTGGCCGTCCGGCTACTGGGGATCGCTGCCGCTGGAAGGCGGGATCGAAGCGGCCTACCGTGCCGATATCGATGCCGCGCCCGATCCGAAGGCCAGGCACGCGGAGATCGAAACCCGCCTGAACCTGCTGCGCTCCCCGTTTCGCACGGCCGAAACCTTCTGGGTCGAGGAGATCATCGATCCGCGCGAGACACGGAAGCTGCTGTGCGAGTTCGCGCGACTTGCCGAGCCCCTACTGACGCCGGGACCGGCTGCATTCACCATGCGGCCGTGAGGAGCGGACGAACGACATGCAATGACGCAGTGACGCTGTCGACACTGAGCTATGACGCGCTGGCATGAACCATAGGACAGGCACGCACCGCGAATCGCGAGCCGGTGTGGAGCTCTCGCCGCGCTCAGTCCACCTTCGCGCCTGATGCTTTCACCGCTGCAGCCCACTTGACGATCTCGGCGCGTATGAATGCGCCGAGCTCTTCCGGCGTCGAGGGCTCGGGCGCCGCACCCTCGTTCAGCAGCAGTTGGTGCACCTCGGGCGCTTGCAGCACGCGAATGAGCGCGGTGTGCACTTTGTCGACGATCGGGCGCGGCGTGCCGGCGGGCGCGACCATGCAGTACCACGAGGAAACATCGAAACCCGGCAACCCCGATTCCATCATCGTCGGAACATCGGGTATGGCCGGTGAACGTTTTGCGCTCGACACCGCGATCGGGCGCAACCGGCCCGACTTGATGTAAGTCATAAAGGATGCCGCCGAACCCACGACCATGTCCACTTCGCCGGATAGCCCCGCTATTGAGGACAGGCCCGAGGACCTAAAAGGGATGTGGGTGATCTGGATACCGGCGGCCATCGTGAACAGCGCGACCACCAAGTGGCCGGAGGTTCCGCTGCCGGCTGATCCGTAATTCAGCTTCTTCGGGTAGGCTTTGGCCAGAGCGATCAGTTGCGTCAGATCGCGCGTCGGCACCGACGGATGCAGCAACAGCACTTGCGGCACCTTCAGGATCATGGAAACCGGTGCGAAGTCCTCGGCCGGGTTGTACGGCAGCTTGGAACCGTAGAGGCTGACGTTGATTGCCAGCGGGGAAGCGACACCGAGCAGAAAGGTGTAACCGTCGGGTGGTGATTTCGCCGCGATCCCGCTGCCCAGGTTGCCGGCAGCGCCCGTACGATTGTCGATGATGATCCGCTGGCCCAGGATCTTGCCCAGTTCGTTGCCCACGATACGCGCCACGACATCGGGTCCGCCGCCTGGAGCGAAGGGGACGATCCATCGGACTGGCTTGTACGGATACTCTTGCGCATGCGCCCAGGTGCAAAGCGACGCGACGATCAATCCGGCTGCGACAGGTCGTTTCAGCAACTTCATCGGACCGCGTCCATTGACAAGTAACCTCAGGGTACCGTATTTCACTACTGCCCGATGATTAATCGACCAGATTTAGTTGGTTGCTGTCGGTGATTATTTCGTCATTGTATTGTGAATAATCAAGTAGTTGATCCATTGATGTTTTCTCAAAAAGAGCGAGACTGAAGACCTGTAGAAGTGCCCTGATGTCTAACCCGCAGGAGAGACGATGCGACTGGTGGCCCTGATTGCAATTGCGATGTCGCTGGCTGCCAGCCTGAATCCATGTTCTGCAGCGCAACCAGCAGTTGGAACTTCGAGTTATCCCGCGAAAGCTATTCGTATTGTCGTTCCATACGCGCCAGGTGGAATATCGGATCGTTTGGCACGATTGGTCGGGCAGGAACTCACGGTTGCATGGTCGCAGCAGGTTCTTGTTGATAACCGGCCGGGCGCCGGCACGAATCTGGGTAGCGAGTTAGTTGCCAAAGCGCCACCTGACGGATACACACTGCTGTGGGCGGGTATTGCCAACACTATTGGCCCGGCGCTCTACAAAGATTTGCCTTACGATCCGATCAAGGACTTTGATTGGGTGACCAATATGGCAAAAGTTCCGGTGCTAATCGCCGCACACCGGTCTTTTCCTGTAAAAAATGCCCGCCAATTAATTGAACTCGCGAAACGACAACCTGATGCAATCGCGTTTGGTACTGCCGGTATCGCGACATCAGGCCATCTTGCTGGTGCATTGTTTAATACTATGGCTGGCGTGCGTCTGACGCATGTGCCGTATCGCGGTGCCGGGCCGGCACTGGTCGACTCCCTGTCTGGACAAATCCCGCTCTACTTCGGCGCGATGGCCTCGCCCGTGCAGCATGTGAAATCTGGTCGACTTAATGCCATTGCAGTGACAACCCTCAGGCGTTCCGCTGTTTTGCCAGAGGTGCCAACGCTGGATGAGCAAGGCGTGAAGGGTTTTGAAACTGCCACTTGGTATGGTGTTGCTGCACCTGCAGGAACGCCCAAAGACATCGTCGCCAAAGTCGCTGCTGAGATCGCGCGCATCATCAAACTGCCGCAAGTTCGCAGGGGCCTAGAGAGCGAAGGTGCCGATTTTGTTGGAGACACACCTGATGAAATTACAGCATTTGTAAAGCAGGAGATTGCGAAGTGGAGCAAGGTAGTCAAGCAATCCGGATTAAAGGCTGAATAAATCCGGCGCGGACTAAATTTGGATTGCCGTTTTATCTGAAACGGTATGAACTCGATCAGCATGATTGGTGAATGTAAAATGTCCGAATCACGAACTGGCAATAAACCCGATCTTTCCCGTTTGCTTGACCCCTCGGCGATTGCAATAGTCGGTGCCTCGACCAATCCGAAGTCTATCAGCGGACAACCGCTTGCCCATATGCTGGCCTGCAGTTTTGAGGGCAAACTCTACCCAGTCAATCCGAAGCGGACCGAGGTGCTGGGGGTAAAGGCCTATCCCGATGTGTTGTCCATTCCTCGCCCTTGCGACGTAGCAGTTATCGCCGTCAGGCGCGAACATGTTCCCGAAGTGCTGGAGCAATGTGGTCAGGCAGGCATTCCCTACGCTGTCATTCTGACAGCCGGCTTTTCCGAAACGCATACGGAATCGGGGGCGGAAATGCAGCATCGCCTTGACGCGGTCATTGCGAAAAGCGGTGTACGAGTGGTTGGTCCCAACTGCGTGGGCGTGATGAACGTAATCAAGCGGGCCTACATGGCATTTGGTGGTGCCTTGTCGGATAAAACGCTCAGGCCGGGACCTCTTGCCATCGTTTCGCAAAGTGGCGGGTTCGGTCAGTCAATGATGACGTTCGCCAATGCGCATGGCGTCGGCTCGAATTATGTGGTGTCCTGCGGCAATGAGGCGGATCTGAGTTTTTTTGACTTTGCACACGACTTTCTCGATCGCGATGAAGTCAGAATGATTGCCACCTACATGGAGGCGACCACGGAAGGCAAGCAGTTGCGTGAACTTGGGCGACACGCGCTTGAAGTTGGCAAGCCCATTCTGATGCTGAAGGTCGGAAACGGTGGCGCTGGACGCCGTGCGGCCTATTCTCATACTGGGAAGCTAACTGCCGACTACACGTTGTTTCGTACCACGTTCCGCGAAGGCGGATTCATTGAGTTCAACGACCTCGATGAGATGGTGGACGTAGCCCGACTTGTGATGGGCGGTAAATATCCCAAGGGCCGCAATCTCGGCATTCTGACTGGGTCGGGGGGCTGGGGTGTGCTCATGGCTGAGCAATCCGAAAAAAACGGCCTACACCTGCCCAGTACCTCGCCCGAACACCAGGCGAAGTTGCATGCTCTGAAATCGACGTTCTCGTCGGTTGAGAATCCGATCGACATGATGGCCAACTATGCGGATCAATATAAGGCCATCGAGTGCGTCATGGATGATCCGGCGTTCGACATGTTTTTGGTGCGTTCTGCGACTGGGCCCGATGTGGGTATATGGGCGGATCGGTTTATCGAGACCGCCGCCAAAACAGACAAGCCGATGATTATCAATTGGTCATCCATTCCGACTCGACATGTCGATGTTCGGGAAAAGCTTGAGCGAGCAGGATATCTGTGCACTAACTACGCAGGGCGCGCAGCACGTGCTGCTGCGATCTTTGCCGATTTTGCGATCAAGCAGGATCGATTCCGAAAGAGTGCGCATCAGGTTACTCGTCCAATTGAACAGCAGGTCCTTGATATCAAGACTGGGAGTGGCGCGTGCTCAGAGCAGGTTTCAAAGTCGTACGTTGAGCGTTATGGCGTTCCGGTTACGAGCGAGGCCCTGTTGTCACTGGAAGCGGTGCTGGCTCTTGATAAATGTCCGGTTCCATTCCCGGTTGCGGTCAAACTGGCTTCGCCTGACATTCCGCATAAGACCGAGGCTGACGTAGTGCGCCTCAATATCAGTTCAATTAACGATCTTAAGCGTGCAGCGCAGGAGGCTTATGACAGTGGTCGTCGTTACGCTCCAGCCGCGAAGATTGACGGCATTTCAATTCAGGAGATGGCCAGCGGCGTTGAGGTGATCATCGGCGCGGTCAACGATCCCCAGTTCGGGCCGTATGTGATGGTCGGTCTCGGCGGTGTACTGACCGAAGTGCTGGGCGATGTTGCGCATCGATTCGCGCCAGTCGAACCGGATATGGCTCGCGAGATGCTCGGCGACCTGCGTGGACGAGACATTCTGAAGGGAGTGCGTGGGTCGCCGCCCGCTGACATTGATGCACTTGTTGATGTGATTGTGCGGGTGTCGTGGCTGATAAAAGATCATGCCGAAGTGATCTCCGAGATAGACATTAACCCGCTGTTTGTGCGGGCTGCAGGGCAAGGTGTGGTCGCTGCAGATGCACTCATCGTTCCGGTCAACAAGAAAGGATCTATCGAATCATTCAGGAGTAGGTAATGAGTTGGGAACCTGAAATAGAGGAACTGCGGGAGCGTCAACGATTGGCGCAGCAAATGGGCGGAGCTGAGCGGGTGGCCAAACATCACGCCGCCGGCAAGCTGACCGTGCGGGAACGTGTCGAGCAGTTTCTTGATCCCGATTCGTTCCATGAGATCGGTAGTGTGACGGGCAAGGCGCAATACGATGACAGGGGGAAAATCACTTCCTTCACATCGAGTTATCTTGTCATGGGGCGCGGACGGGTAAACGGGAAGCCAGTCATCGT
>CAZXNF010000081.1:0-1246 GCA_964641785.1 uncultured Streptomycetaceae bacterium
GCGATATCGCGCCGGAGAGCCGGACGACCTCGCCCCACTTCCTGATCTCGGCGGCTAGGAACTTGTTGAAGTCTTCGCTGCTGCCGCCCAGCGGCTCGACGCCGATGTCCATGATGCGCTTGCGGAACGCGGGATCCGCCAGCAGGCGGTTGGTTTCGGCGTTCAGCTTCATCACGATCGGCTTTGGCGTGCCTTTGGGTGCGAGCAGGCCGAACCAGGCGGAGGATTCCAGCCCCTTCATGCCCGCTTCAGTGGAGGTCGGTACGTCCGGCAACTGCTGCGAGCGACGCGGCGACAGCACAACGATCGCGCGCACGCGGTCGGCCTTCACCTGCTGCCAGATGCCGGTCATCAACTGGAACATGGCCTGGATGCGGCCGGCGATGAGATCCTGGGTGCCGAGGTCCGCACCCTTGTAAGGCACGTGGACCATCTGCGTCTTGGTCAGCACCTTGAAGAGTTCGCCCGCCAGGTGCATGGAGCTGCCGTTGCCGGAGGAGCCGAAACTGATCTTGTCCGGGTTGGCGCGCGCGTAGTCGGTGAATTCCTTCAGCGTCTTCGCCGGCAGCGACGGATGCACGACCAGGATATTCGGCACGTCGCCGTAGAGGACGATGTGCTCGTAGTCCCTGACCGGATCGAAGGGCAGGTCCTTGTAGAGGTGGAGGTTGATCGCGAGCGCACCGGAGGAGGCCATCACCAGGGTGTAGCCGTCGGGCTCCGACTTGGCGGTGAGCGCCATGCCGACGTTGAAGTTGGCGCCGGGACGGTTGTCGATGATGACGTTCTGGCCGAAGGCCTTGCCGAGCGATTCGCCCAGCACGCGCGTGATCGGATCGAGCGTGCCGCCCGGGGGCGATGGCACCACCATCCGGATCGGGCGGCTGGGGTAGTCGCCGCCCGCGTCTTTCGAGGCGGCGAAGGCCCCGGTTGCGGTGCCGAGGGTCAGTACAAATGCCAGTGCGGTTCGCATGCGGAGTCCTTTCGGGATTACTCAACCTTGACGTTGGCGGTCTTGATGACTTTCGCCCAGCGCGCCCGGTCTTCTTTCAGCAGCGTCGCGAACTGCTCGGGCGTGCTGCCGACCACCTCGGAGCCGAGCGTCGCGAGCCGCTCGCGCGTTTCCGGCATTTGCAGGACGGCGTGTATTTCGCGATAGAGGCGGTCGATCACCCGCTTGGGCGTGCCGGCGGTGGTCGCCACGCCGGCCCAGACCGGCACTTCGAAGTTCTTCACGCCGGCTTCG
>CAZXNF010000081.1:1256-10358 GCA_964641785.1 uncultured Streptomycetaceae bacterium
GGTCGGCACCTCGGGCATTATGGCAGAGCGCTTGTTTGCGGCCACGCCCAGCGCGCGCACCTTGCCGCTGGCGGTAAACGGCTGTGCCGAAGCCGTGGTGATGAACAGCAGCTGCACCTGGCCGCCGATGAGGTCCGTGAAGGCCGGCACCGCGCCCTTGTATGGCACGTGGGTCATTTCGGTGCCGGTGTACGTTTTGAACAGTTCCATCGTCAGATGCGAGATGCTGCCGTTGCCGACCGAGGCGTAGTTGAGCTGGCCGGGCCTGGCTTTGGCGAGCGCGATGGCTTCCGCCACCGATTTCGCCGGGAACGCGGGGCTCGCCATCAGCGCCATGGGCGTTTCGACGAGCTGGGTGACTGGCGCGAGATCTTTCTGCGGGTCGTACGGCAATTTGGACTGCAGGCTGGGTGCGATCGTGATCGGCCCGGCGGTGATCATCAGCAGCGTGTGGCCGTCGGGCTGCGCGCGGGCGGTGAGTTCGGTGGCGATGATGCCGGCCGCGCCGCTGCGGTTGTCGACGACGACCGGCTGCCCGAGCCGCTCAGCGAGCCGGCCGCCGACGATGCGCGCGATCACGTCCTGCGAGCCGCCGGGCAGGAAAGGCGAGATGAAACGGATCGGGCGGTTGGGGTAGTCGCTACCTGCGGCCTTGTCCGCAGCCTGTGCCGACGGCGCTAGCAGGCCCAGCGCGCAGTACAGCAGCACACGGACGGCGTGCTTAATCGGGCGCTTGGTCGACAAGTCAGTCACGCCGGTATTGTGCGGCGCAACGGAAAGCGCGGTCAACAGCAGTGAACTGTTGCGGGCGAGGCGGGAAGCCCGCTTACTGCGGGAGCGCGCTGCCGGGGGTGTCGGCAGTCGCGACAGTCAGCGGGTTCCGATTGACCACCATGCGGTCGTGCAACTTGCGGATGATGCCGCTGCCGGTGGTGACGCAGGCGAACGGGAACAGCGCGTGGAGGAAGCACGCGATGCCGCCGGCCACCATCCAGAAGGCGAAGCCGCAGGCGTGGACCAGATGCTGCCAGTAGGTTTCGCCGACGGTGGCGGGATGCTCGGTGAAGATCCGGGTGAGGCGCATGGCGAGGGCTCCGGGGCAGCGGGAATGCCGCCATCATAAGCATGTACGCCGGAAAGTTTTTTGCATTTATTGCCTTAAAATGCGAATCTAGAGCAATATTATTGCGGTTAAATGCCTGTACCATGCAAATTAATCCCATGCCGCCATGAACGCCACCGACAAGAAGATCCTGAAACTGCTGCAGGAGGACGCGTCCCTGTCCGTATCCGCCATTGCGGAGAAGGTGAACTTGTCCTCCGCGCCCTGCTGGCGCCGCATCCAGAAACTGAAGGACGAGGGCATCATCCGCCGGGAAGTTGCCTTGTGCGACCCGGCGAAGCTCAACGTCGGCGTCACCGTGTTCGTGGCGGTCAAGACCAGCCAGCACAACGCCGTCTGGCTGGAGCGCTTCGCCAGGGGCGTGGCTGACATCCCGCAGGTGGTCGAGTTCTACCGCATGAGCGGCGACATCGACTACCTGCTGCGGGTCGTGGTGCCCGACATCGCGGCCTACGACGCCATCTACAAGAAGCTGATCAAGATCGTGGACCTGACCGATGTCAGCTCGAGTTTCGCGATGGAGCAGATCAAATACACTACCGCGCTGCCGCTGGAGTATGTTGGCTGACGCCGCCGGATGTTTTTTACAAAAGGACGACGATGAACAAACGCGAACGTTTCATGGCTGCCGTTGCCGGCGGCGAGGTCGATCATCCGCCGTGCACGGTCTGGGTGCATTTCGTTACCGACGCGCTGGCCCCCGAAGAGGCGGCGCGCCGCCACGCGACCTTCGTGCGTACTTACGACTGGGATATCGCCAAGGTGATGCACGACTACCGATACCCGCTGCCCGAAGGCATGGAGACGCTCGAGAAACCCGCCGACATGCTGCGCTTCGAGAAGCTGCCGGTCACGATCCAGTGCTACCAGCAGCAGTTGCAACTGATCCGTTCGCTGCGCAAGGAACTGGGCCCCGACGTGCCCATCGTGGACACCTTCTTCGACCCCTTCCAGCAGGTGCTGCGCCGCGCGGGCTTCAGCAAGGCCGAACTGATCTACGGCAACCCGCGGGAAGCGCTGAAGATGCTCGATGCGGTGACCGAGACAGTGTGCGGCTACCTGCGGGAACTGAAGCAGGCCGGCTGCGATGGCGTGCTGTACTCGATCAACGGCGCCATCGCGCCCCCCGGTGATCGCGGCATCGACGACGCAACCTTCAAGACCTTCCTGCGCCCCTTCGACCTGCGGGTGTGCGAAGCGATGGCGGGCATGGTGCGCATCCTGCACGTGCACGGCACGCACGTGGACATGCAGCGCGTGCTGGACTACCCGGTCGAGGTGTTCAGCGTGTCGGACCGGCTGAAGGGCAATCCCACGCTCGCCGAACTGCGCAAGATGACGGACAAGTGCCTGATGGGCGGCATCAACGAACAGAAGATCCAGGAGCGCTCCATCCCCGAGATCCGCGAGGAGATGTGGGACGCGTTCAAGCAGGCCGGCAAGCGCAAGTTCCTGCTGACACCGGGCTGCACCAGCGCGCCACAGACGCCCGAGCACATCCTGCGGGCGGTGCGCGAGACCTCGCGGGCGATGGCGCAGGCGAAGTAGCGCTTGGAGTTCAGTCTGCGCGGCAAGGTCGTCGCCATCAGCGGCGGCAGCGAGGGCATCGGCCGCGCCACGGCGCTCCGCTTCGTCGCCGAGGGGGCGAAGCTCGCCCTCTGCGCCCGCCGCGCGGAAGTGCTGAAGGCTTTTGCCGCCGAGTTGACGGCACTGGGCGGCGACGTGCTGACGATGCCGGCCGACGCGTCGAAGGCGGGCGAGATGGAGCGCTTCATCGCCGACACGGTGCGGCGCTTCGGTCGCATCGATGTGCTGGTCAACAACGCCGGCAGCACCTCCCAGGGGCCGTTCGAGCAGGCCGACGACGCGAAGTGGGAATACGACTTGAGCGTGAAGCTGATGGCGCAGGTGCGCGCCGCGCGCGCCGCGATCCCGCACATGCGCAAACAGGGCGGCGGCAGCATCGTCAACATCAGCATGGCAGGTGCGAAGACGCCGCACGCGGCTTCCTTTCCCACCAGCGTAAGCCGCGCCGCGGGGCTGGCCTTCACCAAGGGGCTGTCGAAGGAAGTCGCGGGCGACAACATCCGCGTGAACGCGATCGGGCTGGGCTGGATCAAGTCGCGGCAGCAGGAACTGCGCGCCGCACAGGCCGGCCTGTCGGTCGAAGACCACTACCGGCGGCTCGGCCCCAGGGTGCCGCTGGGCCGGCTGGGCGAGCCGGACGAAGTTGCGAAAGTGATCGTGTATCTCGCGTCGGATATGGCGAGCTACGTGACGGGGTCGTGCATCAACGTGGACGGCGGAACTTCAGGCGTTTTGTAAGGCGAAAAGCGAATGAGCCGCAGAGACGCAGAGAGCTCAAGGTAAAAATCAGGTCTCTGCTGTTATATTTCTGTTCAGCTTTTCTCTGCGTTCTCTGCGTCTCTGCGGCTAATTGATCTTTGCAATATGGCGGTTTACTCGGCTTTCGCGCCCGACTCTTTGACCACCTTCGCCCAACGCGCTGCCTCCGCTTTCTGGAAGGCATCGAATTCCGCCGGCGTGTTGCCGATGGGCTCGCCGCCCAGTTCGAGGATGCGGCTGCGCACCTCCGGCAGGTTGACGACCTTGACGATGTCGGCGTTGAGGCGGGTGATCAGCGTCTCGGGTGTCTTCGCCGGCGCCCACACCGCGTACCACGAGCCGGTGACGAGATCCTTGTAGCCGGACTCCGCGAAGGTCGGCACCTCGGGCAATGCGTTGAAGCGCTGGGCCGCGGTGATGCCCAGCGCACGCAGGCGCTTCGCCTTCACGAATTCGAGCACGGGCGGCAGGCTGTTGAACATGAAGGGCACCTGGCCGGAGATCACATCGGTCAGGGCCTGCGACTGGCCTTTGTACGGCACGTGCACCATCTTCGTGCCGGTGGCGGTCTTGTACAGCTCCGCGGTGAGATGCGTCGAGGAGCCGCTGCCGCTGGAGGCGAACGACAGTTCGCCCGGGCGTGCTTTCGCCAGCGCGACGAATTCCCTGATGTTCTTCACCGGCAACGAGGGCGTGACTACCAGCAGCAGTGGCGAGGAGGAGACGACCGTCACGGGGGCGAAGTCACGAAGCGGGTCGTAACCCATCTTGGCGAACAGGCTGGGCACGATCACGTGGATTGACGAGCTCACGAGCAGGGTGTAGCCATCGGGTGGCGATTTTGCCACCAGCTCCGCCCCGATCATGCCGCTCGCGCCGGCGCGGTTGTCGACCACCACCTGCTGCCCCCACGCGTCCGTGAGCTTCTGCGCGAGGATGCGGGCCGTGATGTCGACGGGGCCGCCGGCAGTGAAGGGAGCGACGAGGCGGACCGGTTTCGCTGGCCAGGTCTGCGCGAAGGCCGGCGACGCGACCGCTGCGGCTATGGTGACGGCCAATGCGACCGAGCGTGTAGGGCTGAGTGTCATGGATAATCCCCGTGGAGTAGTTTCTTGCCCATCGGGAAAGCGAACAGGATGCCTGCTGACGCTTCGCTTCCCCAATCGGTTAGTATAGCCGCGCCGCTTCTCGCGGCTTCCATCCATTGTTGTTTACCGCAGTCATCAACGGAGCATTCAAGGTGAGCGCAAGGACAGGACTCGGCGGTAAAACGGTATACGGCGCCCGCATGGGCATCATCATGCTCGACACGAAATGGCCGCGGCCGCCGGGCGACACCGGCAACGCGCTGACCTGGCCCTTTCCGGTGCTCTACAAGGTGGTCCCCGGCGCGTCCGCGCGCGTGGTGATCCACGAAAAGGGCCAGGGCCTCGGCCCTGCCTTCCTTAAGGCGGCGGAGGAACTGGTGAAGGAAGGGGCGGACGGCATCACCACCACCGGCGGTTTCCTCGCGATTTTCCAGAAGGCGCTGGCCGCCCACGTCAACGTGCCGGTGGCGAGTTCGTCGCTGATGCAGATTCCCCTGGTGCAGGCGCTGCTGCCGCCGGGCAAGCGCGTGGGCGTGCTGTCGGTGCAGGGCAATCGCGTCACGCCCGAACATTGGGATGCGGTTGGCGCGCCGCACGACACGCCGATCATGGGCACGGAAGGCGGCAAGGAATTCACCCGCGTGATGCTGGACGACACCCTGGACATGGACTACGTGCAGGCCGAGCGCGACATCCTCGACGCCGGCGAAGCACTGCTCGGCAAGCATCCGGATGTCGGCGCGATCGTTTGCGAAAACCACAACATGGGGCCCTACGCGGCGGCAATGCAGCGCCACCTGCGGGTGCCGATCTTCACCGTTTATACCTTCGTGACCTGGTTCCATGCCGGGCTGGCGCCGCGCGACTTCGGCTTTCCGGGATCTGCCCCGCAAACGCACTGGCAGGAGCGTTAACCGCTGCGTTTTCGGCAAAGGCGTGACGGCCGTCACGCCTTTGTCATTTCCGCTCAGTCTGTTCGGGGCGTTTCCGGGAAAGCGAAACAGGAAGCATTGCCAAGGGCATGATTCCGGTCGCATACTTTGGCTTTTCCACAGTGGGTCCGGTCGTGTGAGTGTCTGATGGCCAAGATCGCGGTGTTCAACCAGAAGGGCGGCGTCGGCAAGACGACGACGGCGCTCAACCTCGCCGCCGTGCTGGCACGCGCGGGCCGCGATCCCCTGCTCATCGACCTCGATCCGCAGGCGCACCTTACGGCCATCCACAACGTCGGCGTGGACGAGGGCCGCGAAAGCCTTTACGGCTTCTATAGCGACAATCGCACGCTGACCATGCTGGTGCGCGAAGGCGCGGGCGGCTGCAAGGTCATCCCCGCGCACCTCGATCTCGCCAAGGTGGACTCCCAGTTTGGCAAGGGCCCGCAGGTCCTGAACCGGCTGAACCAAGGCATCGTGCGCGAAGCGCTGAATACCGACCGCCCGATCGTGATGGACGTCTGCCCGATGCTGGGGGTGCTGTCGCTCAACGCGATCTTCGCCGCCGACCGCGTGTTGGTGCCGATTTCGGCGGATTACCTCGCCACCAAGGGCGCGCAGCAGATCGACCGCACCTTGCGCGCGCTGGAGAACGTGCTCAAACGCCGCATGGAGCGCCGCTACGTGGTGACGCGCTTCGACGGCCGCCGCAAGATGTCGTGGGACATCGACAAGACGCTGCGTGAACGCTACGGCACGGAAGTGTGTGAAACGCGTATCGTGGAGAACGTGTCGATCGCGGAAAGTCCTGCGCACAACGTCGACGTGCTCACCCATGCGCCGGAGAGCCGCGGGGCGAAAGACTACGCCGCGCTGGCGGACGAACTCGCCAGGACGAAATTCCTGGACTGACGTTCAGCCCTTGGTCTGCCCGGGTTCGCGCCCGATCAGCGAGATCACGTCCTCCAGATCCAGCGCGCCGGGTTCCTTCGCGGCCTCGCCCACTTCCCGACAGTCTATGATCTCGCAGTGATGGTAGATCTGCCCGATCTTGCGCTCGGCGTCCGGACGGTCCTTCGCCTGGACCTGCAGGTTTTCCACCACCAGCCCGTTGCGGGTGCGGATGCGGAAGCCGAATTTCGTCATGCGGGCAGTCCTTCTTGGACGGGGCGTTGATTGGTAAATGCCAGGAACGTGATCTGCGTATTTTTGTAACGGGCGTAGGGCGCGGTCACGATGTCATCCAGGGCAAAACCCTGGCGGGCGAACATGTCCACGTATTCCTGTCGTTCGCGATTGAATACCGGCGGATCGCCTGCGCGTCGCCAGGCCCGCCCCATGATCTCCGCGACGAGTACGAAGTTCGTCTTGGCGGCAAGTCGTTCGATAAAAGGTCCGATGTCGTTGTCGTCCACGTGCAGCAGCACGGTATAGAGCAATACGGCCTCGCTGGGCGCGAAGTCGTTGTCCTCCGACATGACGGTAAACCGGTACGCTGGAAAGCGACGGCGCGCTTCCGCAATCGCCGTCGGGCTCAGGTCGTATCCAACATAACGCTCCGCTTGAAACGCGGCGCAAAGACGTCCGTAGCCGCATCCTATTTCCGCGACGGAACGATCGGCGAGGCTGTCCCGCAACTCTTCCCGTACGTCCCACCCCTCCGGAAATTCCGTGTCCGCCGCGGGATTGATATGGCGAAAGTCGGCGGTTTGCCAGAACTTCCGGATCTCGGGGTTCATGGTGTGCCGTGCCGTAACTTTTCGGTGGGCTAGAGGCCCGCGGCAGCCAACGCGTCGCGGTGCCGTTGGGCCTTTTTCACGTAGTTGAGCGCGATGCCGTTGATGTTGGCGATCTGCTCCGGCGTCAGCGGCCGCACGACTTTGCCGGGCGAGCCGAGGACCAGGGAGCCATCGGGAATCACCTTGTTTTCCCCGATCAGGGTGTTGGCGCCGATCAGGCAGTTCTTGCCGATCACCGCGCCGTTGAGGATCACCGATTTGATGCCGATGAGGCTGCCGTCGCCGATCGTGCAGCCGTGCACCATCGCCAGATGACCGATGCTCACCCCCTTGCCTAGCGTGAGGGGAAAGCCGGGATCGGCATGCAGCACGGCGCCGTCCTGCACCTGCGAGTTCTCGCCGATCGTGATCTGTTCATTGTCGCCGCGCACCGTGCAGCCGTACCACACGCTGGCATTGGCTTCGAGTACGACCGAGCCCATCACGGCGGCATTCGGCGCGATCCAGTAGTCGCCCTTGAACACGGGTTTGCGGTCGCCGATCGGGAAATGCACGGAGAGCCCCTTTGCGTTGTGGATCACGATTATATAGCGGGCGCCTGCGGCGACCCGCGGCGGAGGGCTGCGTAGAGCGCCCCGGCGGAGAGGAACATGGCGGCGGCGGCCACCGCCAGCACCGGCACGAAGCTGCCGTGCGTGTGCACGACATAGCCCGCCGCGAGCGGCCCGGCGATCTGGCCGACGCCGAAGGCCGCGGTCAGGATGCCGATCAGGCTGCTGGAGTCCGCACCGGTCAGTTCGCGCGCGGCACGCAGCGTCGCCAGGGTGACGACGACAAAGGTGGCGCCGACCAGGAGCGCACTCAGTGCGAGGGCCGCAGCGCCCGGCGCCGGGACGAGCAGGGCTACCCCGATGCCTTCCAGCAGGAAACTCCCGATCAGCACCGCCGTGTTGCCGTAGCGGGCGGTGAGACGGTTCGCGACCAGCGTGCTGACCGCGGCGGTCACGCCGACGGCCGGCCAGAACCAGTCCGTGATCGTCGCGCCGCCGAGCGCTTCGTGCGCGATCACGGGCAGGAAGGTTGCCGGGACGATATAGCCGAAACCGAACACGCCGTAGGTCACGATCAGGACGATGACGGCCGGGCCCATTGGTGCGCGGGGGCTGCCGGTGCCCACCGCGGCCGCGGGCGCAGGCTGCGCAACGAATGCGGGCCAGAGTCCGCCCGCGATGAGGGCGGCCAGCGCACCGAAGGCCAACCACAACATGGCCGAGGTGGCGCCCGCCGCGAGGCCGAGTGCGGCCAGCACGCCGGTGCACGCCACGCCGGCGCCCACCCCGGTGAACAGCACGCCGCCAAGTTGCGGCCGGCCGGCGTCAGCGAAGCGCTGCAGCGCCCAAGTGGAGGCGCACACCAGCACCCAGGCGCTGGCGACGCCGCTCAATGCGCGCAAGGCCAGCCACGCGGTCGTGTCCTGCGTCAGTCCCATCGCTGCGGTGAGGACGGCGGTCAACGCGAGGCTGGCGCGGATCCAGCGCGTGGGCGGGCCGGGCAGCCACGCCGCGGTGATCGCGCCCACGATATAGCCCACGTAGTTGGCCGAGGCGAGCCAGCTGCCGGCCACCAACGAGAGCCCGGCGTCGTGCTGCATCAGCGGCAGCAGCGGCGTGAAGGCGAAGCGGCCAATGCCCATGGCCACGACCAGGGCGAGCATGCCGGCAACGGCGGTGCGTGAGGGGGAAGGGGTGGCGTCAGGCATGCGGATCCGCGGAAATGAAAAGGGCAGCCCGCAGGCCGCCCCTTTGCGCGAGTGTGGTGCCGGATTACAGCAGCGGCACGATCAGCAGCGCCACGATGTTGATGATCTTGATCAG
>CAZXNF010000082.1:0-349 GCA_964641785.1 uncultured Streptomycetaceae bacterium
TGCTGACGGCGCTGGAGAACGTGGAACTGCCGCTCCTGCTGACCCGGCTGGGGGCGCAGGCCCTGCGCGAGCGCGCCGAGGCGGCGCTGGCCATGGTCGGACTGGCGGACCGCGTCGATCACTATCCTTCCGAACTGTCGGGCGGCCAGCAGCAGCGGGTGGCGATTGCGCGGGCCATCATCACCGATCCGACCCTCGTGGTGGCGGATGAGCCCACCGGCGACCTCGACCGCAAGTCCGCGGATGACGTGCTGGCACTGCTCGACCGCCTGAATGGCGAACTCGGCAAGACCATCATCATGGTGACCCACGATGCGAATTCCGCCGCGCGCGCGCGGCGGGTCGTGAA
>CAZXNF010000082.1:359-10327 GCA_964641785.1 uncultured Streptomycetaceae bacterium
CTTGAGAAAGGCGAATTGCGGGCCGAAACGGTGCCGGCCGCCGCATGAACATCGGGGCGCATGCATGGAAACGCTCAAGCTGATTTTCCGCAATACGCTGCGCCACAAGCTGCGCACGGGGCTGACGCTGCTGGGTCTCGTCGTGGCGATCCTTTCCTTCGGCCTGCTGCAGACGGTGGTGGACGCGTGGTATGCGGGTGCTGAGGGCGCGGCGCCCAACCGGCTGATCACCCGCAACGCCATTTCGCTGGTGTTTCCGCTGCCGGTGCACTACCGCGACAAGATTCGCGGGGTGGAGGGCGTGAAGGCGGTGGCCGGCGCCAACTGGTTCGGCGGCGTCTATCAGGACGTGAAGAACTTCTTCCCGCAGTTTGCGGTGGAACCGGGCTACTTCGCGATCTACCCGGAGTATCGGATCAAGAATGACGAGCTGCGCGCCTTCGAGCGCGACCGCAAAGGCGCGATCGTTGGCCGCAAACTCGCGGAGACCTACGGGTTCAAGATTGGCGACACCGTGCCCATCCGCGGCCAGATCTACCCGGGCAACTGGGAGTTCACGGTGCAGGGCATCTACGACGGCGCGGAAGCGAAGACCGACACCTCCCAGTTCTTCTTCCATTGGGACTACCTCAACGAAACGCTGAAGAAGCGCTTCCCGACCCGGGCCAGCCAGTTCGGCGTGTTCGTGGTACAGGTGGCGAATGCCGACGACGCCGCGGCGGTGAGCGTGGCCATCGACAAGCAGTTCAGGAACTCGACCGCGGAAACCCTGACCGAAACGGAGAAGGCCTTCCAGATCGGCTTCGTCAAGCAGACGGAAGCGTTGCTGATCGCCATCCGCATCGTGTCCTACGTGGTGATCGTCATCATTCTCGCCGTGATGGCCAACACCATGGCGATGACGGCGCGCGAGCGCATGGGCGAGTACGCCACGCTGAAAGCGCTCGGCTTCGGCCCGGGCTTCGTGTCGACGCTGATCTACGGAGAGTCGCTGGCGATCGCGCTGGGCGGGACCGTGCTGGGGATCGCGCTGACATTTCCCATCGCCGACTGGTTCGGCCGGAAGATGGGGACGCTGTTTCCGGTGTTCGAAGTAGGCAACGGCACCGTGATGCTGCAGGCGGCCTGCGCGCTGGCGGTGGGCGTCATCGCGGCGATGCTGCCCGCACGGCGCGCCGCGACGGTCAGAATCGTGGACGGCCTGCGGGCGATCGGATGATGAGCACGGCAATGGGTAATGCGTGATGAGTGAAGTGAAACCCATCACTCATCACCCGTAACTCATCACCATAACGATGGCCATTCCGCTCCGTTACACGATCCGCAACCTGTGGACGCGCAAGCTGACCACGCTGCTCACGGCTGGCGGCATGGCGCTGGTGGTGTTCGTGTTCGCGGCGGTGCAGATGCTGGACGCGGGCCTGCAGGCGACGCTGGTCTCGACCGGGCAGGACGACAACATCGTGGTCACGCGCCGCTCGGCGGGCACCGAGGTGCAGAGTTCGGTGGACCGGGTGCAGGCGGCGATCATCGAGAGCCAGCCCGAGATCGCCATCGGCGCCGACGGCCAGCGGCTGGTCTCTAAGGAAACCGTGGTCCTGATCACGCTGCCCAAGCGCGGGTCCGGCGTGGCCACCAATATCATGACGCGCGGCATCGGCCCTGGCGGCCTGACGCTGCGTCCGCAGGTGAAGCTGGTCGAAGGGCGCATGTTCAAGCCGGGCAGCGCGGAGATCGTGGTCGGCCGCAGCGTCGCCGAGCGTTTCGACGGTGCGGCCATCGGTGACGCCATGCGCTTCGGCGGACGGGACTGGTACGTGGTCGGCGTTTTCGACGCGGGTGGTTCGGGTTTCGATTCGGAGCTGTGGGGCGATGCCGAACAGCTTCTGCAGGCCTTCCGGCGGCAGAACTGGTCTGCGGTGATTGCGCGTCTCACGGACGCCGGGCAGTTCGCGGCGATCAAGGCACGGCTGGAGGCCGACCCCCGGCTGACGCTCGACGTGAAGCGCGAGCAGCAGTTCTATGCCGAGCAGTCCGAGCAGCTGTCGAACTTCATTACCATCCTGGGATTGACGCTATCGGTGATTTTTTCGATCGGCGCCACCATCGGCGCAATGATCACCATGTATGCCGCGGTGGCGAACCGGACCGGGGAAATCGGCACCTTGCGCGCGCTGGGCTTCCGCCGCAGCAACGTGCTGCTGGCGTTTCTGTTCGAGGCGGCGCTGCTGGGGATGGTCGGCGGCGTGGTCGGACTCGCCCTCGCGGCGCTGATGCAGTTCGTGGAAATCTCGACCCTCAACTGGCAGTCATTTTCGGAACTCGCCTTCCGCTTCACGCTGACCCCGGCGATCGCCGCCAAGACGATTGTCTTTGCCCTGCTCATGGGCTTTGCCGGGGGCTTCCTGCCGGCGCTGCGTGCTGCACGTTTGAAAATCGTGGACGCCTTGCGCGCCGCCTGACGAAACCCCAACTTCAGCGTGGTGCAGGTTCTATCGTTCCCATGTGGAAAGGATAGCTGCCGGTGGGACGATCAGCGTAGTAGTGCTGGAGCGTATTGCGTACTGTGGCGAAAGCGATTTCTTCCCAGGGGATTTCGGACTCGCTGAACAGCCGCGCTTCGAGGGTTTCGCTGCCGGCGGAAAAGTCGAGGTCGAGCAGCCGCGCGCGGAACAGCAGGTAGACCTGGTGGATGTGCGGGATGTTGTAGAGCGCGTACAGGTTGACGATCTCGACCCTGGCGTTGGCTTCCTCCAGGGTTTCACGCTTTGCCCCGTCGAAGGTGGTCTCGCCGTTCTCCATGAAGCCCGCGGGCACGGTCCACTTGCCGTGCCGCGGTTCGATCGCCCGCCGGCAGAGCAGGATGCGGTCCTCCCACTCGGGGATGCAGCCGACCACCATCTTCGGGTTCTGGTAATGGATCGTGTGGCACGCAGGGCAGACGTGGCGCGGAAGGGCGTCCCCCTCGGGCACGCGCAACTCGACGCGGGTGCCGCATTGGCTGCAGAAGTTCATGACGGGTGGTGAGGGGCGGGAAGTGGGAAGGTTTTTGGGCGACGCTGCGGGGAGCTATTATCTCGTGCGCCCCGTGACATATGCCATGCCTGGCGGGGAATCAGACCGTGCTATGATAAATGCATCAATGGGTTAGAGTCGATTGCTGATTGATTCTGATTTCACGGCCGCTGCGGACGCAGTGTGCTGAAGCAGGGTGGAGGCGGGTGGCAGCAGTTGCGGCCCGCCGTACGCAACAGAATGCCAATCGAAAGGGGAGCGCAATGAACGAACGCGTGAAGATGATCGTGGCCGGCGTGGTCGGGCTCGTGGTCGGCGGCGGCGCCGGCGGGTTTTGGGGAATGTCGCAGGTCGAGGAAAAACAGCAGCAGCTGATGGCGATGAACGGCGAAAAAGATGCCGCCCAGGCCGCGGCGGCAAAACTCAAGCGCGACGCCGATGAGGCGCCGAAACGCTGGGGCCGGGAACTCGGCCGGCTGGTGCTGGCGGCGGTGCCCGATGCACCGGCTTCGCCGCCGGCGCCCGGCGCTGCCGGACAGCCTGCCACCGTGCCCGGGGCCGCTCCGGCTGCGGCCCCGGCGGCAGACGACCCGGCGCGGACGCTGGACGCCGCGCGCGCGGTGCTGGCGCAGCGCGATACCTTCCGGTCTTCCCTCGACGGTGTGCGCGCCCAGATGGGCGGCGATCTGGACGCGCTGGCACTGGAAATCGGCAACGCGACGCCTGATATTGAGAAAGTGCGCGCGATGCTGACCAACCTGAAGGCGAACTGGCCGGGGATGGAGAAGGAACTCGAAGGCGCCACCCGCCGGCTGTTTGCGGACATGGGCCTGGGCGCACCGGCGGCGAAGCCTGCCGCGACGCCTGCACCGGCCGCCACTGCGCCGTCTGCTGCACCTGCAGCGCCGCCCGCCAAGTAAGACTGTCCGTTCAGGAAGAAGCACGCCAGCCGCCGCCCGCAAGGGCGGCGGCTTTTTTATTGTCGATCGCGGCTCAGCTGGCGAGCTGGTAGATGGTGCGGTTCGCCCGCCGCAGCCGGCCGGCGAGTTCGCGCGCGAGGTTCGCCAGCAGCTTGATCGCGATGTCGGGGTGGCTGCGCTTGAGGACCTCGAAAGCGGTCTGCGGGAGCACGTAGCAGACGAGGAACTCGTCGGCCTCGATGGTGGCGGAACGCGTTTCCTGGTCGAGCAGCGCCATCTCGCCGAAGATCGTGCCGGGGGAGAAGGTGATGAGCCGCGTGGCACGGAAGGCGCCCGGCAGCCGCAGGTGCACGCTGGCGGTGCCCTTGGCGATGATGAAGAGCTCGCGGCTTTCGTCGCCTTCGCGGACCACGATCTCGCCGCGCTTGAAGCTGTGGCGCGACAGCAGCGCCTTCACGGCTTCGACCTCTGTATCGTCCATGCCTGCGAAGGCATCGAGGCTCGCGAACGGGAACTCGCGCTCGGCGTCGATGCCGCCGAGATGGGAGAGGATCACGTGGTCCTCGGCCCATTCGATGGCGCGATCGCTGTCGGCGAACAGCTTCCTGGTGGTGATCGCCGGGGTGACCCCCATGTCGCGCAGGAACTTGCTGGTGTCGCCCCGCTCCTCAATGCCCGAGATCAGGAGATGGCGGCCCTGCCGGGTGAGCCGGTCGTGGGTCTGTAGCAACACCTTGGCGCCGGTGCTGTCGAGGTCGTTGACGCGCTTGAGGTCGAGGACCACATAGTTCAGGTGTTGCTTGAGCACGTCGTCCATGTAGATAGCGAGGTTCTCCGCGGTGCCGAAGAACAGCGGTCCTTCCAGTTCGAGCACGAGGATCTCGCCGCCGTGTTCCTGCAGTACCTCCATAAGGCGCGGATCACGGGTCTTGCGCGAGTGCACCTCGTCGCAACGGTAGGTTCGGCGCACCACCGAGCGGCTCATCCGGAACAGGAAGAACAGCATGGTGATCGTCACGCCGGCGAGCACTGCGACCACGACGTTGACGCCGACCCCAAGGCCCGTCACGACGATGATGACCATGAGGTCGATGGCCATCGGCCGAATGGCCGCGGGGCCCTCGCGGAACAGGCGACGGATCAGGTGCAGGGTCCAGCGGTCGAACAGCTGGATGGCGACGACGGCGAGCAGGCCGGCGATCACCACGCGCGGGATGCGTTCGATGAGCGGCGGCAGAATGAGGACGCCAAGCAGCACGGTGCAACCTGCCACCAGCACCGAGAGAGGGGTGCGTCCGCCGCTGCGATGATTGGCAAAGCTGGAGGCGAGGTTGATGCCGTTCGAGATGCCACCGAAGCAGGCGGCAACTGCATTGCCGGCACCGAGACGGATCAGTTCCGCACTGCCGCGGATCTTGTTGCCGGAGTCTGCCTCGATCAGGCGCGCGCACAGCAGGCCGTCCAACGACGCCACGATGGCAAGACTGACTGCGGCCGAGACCAGGATGGGCAGCACCTGCCGGAACTCGGGTGTTTGCAGGAAGGCGAGAAATTCGCTCGCGTAATGGGGTGTGGGAATAGCGAGTGGCACTGTGCCGACCACAGGCCCCAGCGCGTCGCCAGCGCCGAGCAGTACAAAGAGGTAGTAGGCAGCCATGCCGACCGCCAGGCCCAGCAGTGTGGGTGGAATGCGCTTCGTGAAGTGCGCGCCGCGGATCGCGAAAAAGCAGGTCAGGATCCCCACGGCGAGCGTGAGTGGCTGGAACTCCGGCAGGTGCGCCGGCAGGCCCAGCAGCGGGACGTGGTGCGCGAAGCCCAGCAGTGGATCGAACTGGGCAAAGAGGATCAGGATCGCCGCGGCGTTCTGGAAACCCGCCAGCACCGGGGCGGGGACGTACTTGACGAGCCCGCCGAGGCGCAGGGCGCCGAACGCCATCTGCAGCAGGCCCGCCATCGCCAGCATCAGGAAGATCAGTGTGAGCAGACGGTCCGCGGAGAGGGTCTGCATGACCGGATCCGAGGAACGCACGAAACTGAAGGTCACCAGGGACGCGATCAAGTACGTCACGATGCTGCGCGGACTGTAGACCATCGCGGTGTTCGCGCCGAGCAGTACCGCGATGATGCAGCCGAAAATCATGGCGTAGAGTCCCGCCAGGACGCCGTGGGCGATGTAATCGCCACCGAGGGCGGACAGCGCGAGAATGCCGTAGCCGATGGCGATCGGCGTGCTGATTGCCGCTGACGTGAATCCGCCGACGAGGTCGCCGCGCACGTGGCGCAGCCAAGGGTGACGTTCCGGCGGTACCGCCGCGTCGGGACGGATGAACGGCGCCTGGTCGGGGAGGCCGTAGCCCCAGCGCTGCTGCGTGGGCGCGGCGACGGTACCGTCGGGGGCGTGGTCGGGGGGCATGCCGCGTGTTGGTCGTTATTGTGTTGTGGCGAGGACTGGTGCGAATGCTAAAGCTCCCGCGGCGCTCATTCCATCCTCTGAATGGCCTGATACTAAGGACAGTATGAGTCTGTTGCCAGCCCGCCGGGATCAGCCGTCCTCGTGCCGGAACGGCGTCCTGTCCTGCAACTCGTCGACGTAGTCCGAAATGCCGTTGCGCTCCCGGGCCAGGAATTCGTCGACGGCCCGGGCAAATTCGGGGCGGGCCAGCCAGTGCACGGAGCGGGTCTCGACCGGCATGAGCCCGCGCGCCATCTTGTGTTCGCCCTGCGCGCCGCCTTCGAAGCTGGCCAGGCCGTGAGCGATGCAATACTCGAGCGGCTGGTAGTAACAGGCCTCGAAGTGCAGGCCGGGCAGGGGCTCAGTGCTGCCCCAGTAGCGGCCGCAGGCGCGGGTGGCCGTGTGCACGACCAGAGAAGCACACACGGGGCTGCCGCCCCGCCGGCCGAGGAACAGCACGAGGTTGTCGGGCATGGCGGCGGCCAGCGCGCGGAAGAAATCCAGGTTCAGGTAGGGCGTGGAATGGTGGCGGCGGTAGGTGTCGTCGTAGCAGCGCGCGAAGTAGCGCCAGTCGGCGTCCGTCGCGGCGCGCCCCGGGACCGCGTCGAAGGTCACCCCGGTTTCGCGCACGCGGCGCCGCTCCTGGCGGATTTTCTTGCGCTTGTCGTGGTTCAGGCTGGCCAGGAAAGCCTCGAAATCGGCGTAACCCGCGTTGTGCCAGTGAAACTGCACGCCTTTGCGTACGAGACCGCCCGCGGCGACCAGCGCAGCCGCATCGGCCTCGGGCGGAAACAGGCAATGCAGGGAAGACACCTCGAGTTCGCGGGCCAGCGCGAGCGCGCCGCGGGCGAGCACGGCGCGGTCGGCGTCGTTGCTGGCAAGGAGTCGAGGTCCGGGCACCGGTGTGAACGGCACGGCACCCAGCAGCTTGGGGTAGTACTCCAGCCCATGCCGTGCGTAGGCGTCGGCCCAGGCCCAGTCGAAGACGTATTCGCCGTAGGAGTGCGATTTGAGGTAGAGCGGCATCGCCGCCGCCAGCCGGCCTGCGCGGTGCAGCAACAGGTACTGCGGCGCCCAGCCTGTCGCCGGCGTGGCGCAGCCCGTCTCGTGCAGGGCATGCAGATAGGCGTGGCTGAGAAAGGGATCGTCCCCGGCGAGCGCGTTCCAGTCGGCGGGCGCCACGCCGGACAGCGTGGCGGCGACTTCCAGCACGATTTCGCCTGCTGGCGGCGGGCTCAAGGCGGCGGCGTAAGGCCGGTTTCCTTCGCGATCTGGCGGGTCATCACCGGATCGAAGCCGGAAACGCGGCGCAGGATTTTCTGCACTTCTTCCGTGTTGCCAAGGGCGTGGTTCGCCATCGCCAGCTGGTACAGCGCGTGCGGGTTGAAGGGCTGCAGCTCGGACGCTTTTTTGAACAACTCCGCGGCCCGGGCGTGATCGCCTTTGTGCGCCCAGGACAGGCCCATGCCGTACCATGCCCGGTCGTGCGCAGGGTTGACCGCGACGGCGCGTTCAAAGCTGCGGATGGCGTCATCGTCATGACGGTCCGCAGCCTGCACGAAGCCGAGGTTGAACAGGATGTCGGCATCGCCCGGTTTCAGGGCGAGCGCGCGTTCAAAACTGTGTACGGCGTCGGGAAAGCGGCGTTCGCTGGCCTGCAGGTGCCCGAGCGCCGCCGTGGCGAGCCAGAAATTGGGTTTCAGCGCGAGCGCGTGCTGATACTCGCGGGCCGCGGCAGCGGGATTCTTGCGCCAGAGGTGCCAGCGCGCCGTATAGTAGTGACGCCAGTGGACCAGCATGTTCGGGTGGCGTGGAGAAAGGGGCTCGGACGGTTGCGACGCAGCAAGGCGCGATATTATTCGCAAAATGAAGATCGCGCTCGCCCAACTCAACGCCACCGTCGGCGACATCCCCGGCAACCTCGAAAAAATCCGCGCCGCCGTGTGCGAGGCCCGTACGCTCGGCGCCACCCTGCTCGTGACGCCGGAGCTTGCCGTCTGCGGCTATCCGCCCGAAGACCTGCTGCTGCGCGAGGACTTCCTGGCGGATTGTGAAGAAGCCGTGGCGGCGCTCGCGCGCGAGTGCGCCGGGGTCACGGTGGTGGTCGGTCATCCGCAACGCGCCGCCGGGCGGCGCTATAACGCCGCCTCCGTGCTACAGAATGGGCGGGTGGCCGCGCAGTATTTCAAGCACGCGCTGCCCAACTACACGGTGTTCGACGAAGAGCGTTACTTCGCCAGCGGCGATGCGCCCTGCGTGTTTGAGATCGGTGGCGTGCATTTCGGCATCAACATCTGCGAAGACACTTGGGGCGCGGAGGGGGCCGTCGCCGCCTTGCCGCAGCCGCACGGCGCCGGCCCGCATTTCGGCGTCAACATCGGCCCGGGCGCGGTGCTGGCGACCGCCCCGCACGCCGCGCGGGCCGCGGGCGCGCAGGTACTGCTCGCGCTGAACGCATCGCCGTACCACACCCGCCAGAAGGCGTCACGTCACGAGGTCATCTGCAAGCGTGCCCGCGAGACCGGCCTGCCGGTGGTGTACGTCAATCTGGTGGGCGGGCAGGATGAGTTGGTGTTCGACGGCGCCTCCTTCGTGGTCGATGCGCAGGGCGACGTCACGCATGAACTCCCGCGCTTCGAGGAGGCGTTGGGCATCGTCGAACTCGACGGTATCGCGCCACGCCGCGGCGCTATTGCGCCGCCGCAGTCACAGGAAGCCGAGGTCTACGCCGCGCTGAAGCTGGGCGTGCAGGATTACATCGGCAAGAACGGCTTTCCTGGCGCGCTGCTGGGCTTGTCCGGCGGGATCGATTCCGCGCTGACGCTCGCCATCGCGGCTGATGCGCTGGGTGCCGGCCGCGTGCGGGCGGTGATGATGCCGTCCCAGTACACCGCAGGCATGAGCGTGGAGGACGCCCGCCGCCAGGCCGAAGCGATGGGCGTGCGGCTCGACGAGATTGCGATCAAGCCGATGTATGACGCGTTCACCGGCGCGCTGGCACCGGCCTTCAAAGGGTTGGCCGAGGACACTACCGAGGAGAATCTCCAGTCGCGCATCCGTGGCACGCTGCTGATGGCACTGTCCAACAAAACCGGCGCGATCGTGCTGACGACCGGCAACAAAAGCGAAATGGGCACCGGCTACGCCACGCTCTACGGCGACATGGCGGGCGGCTTCGCCGTGCTGAAGGACATCAACAAGCTGCTGGTCTACCGGCTGTCCAACTATCGCAACAGCCTGGGCGCGGTGATCCCCCAGCGGGTCATCGACCGGCCGCCGTCGGCGGAACTGCGGCCCGACCAGACCGACCAGGACAGCCTGCCGCCCTACGAAACGCTGGATGCCATCATGGAGGCTTACGTCGAGCGCGATATGCGCCCGGCCGACATCGTGGCGCTGGGCTACGCGCAGGCCGACGTCGAACGGGTGATCCGCCTGATCCGCCTGTCCGAATACAAGCGGCGGCAGGCGCCGGTGGGCATCCGCGTCACGCCCCGCGGCTTCGGCAAGGACTGGCGCTACCCGATCACCAATCGCTACCGGCCGCGCTTCGCCTGAACCGGTCCTCGCGCCTATAATTC
>CAZXNF010000083.1:0-8951 GCA_964641785.1 uncultured Streptomycetaceae bacterium
CTCACCAGGCGCTGGCCGAGGGCTATCTGCGGCGCGGCAACCCGCGCGCGGCGATCGAGCAGTTGACGATCGCGGTGAAGGCGGGCGACGCGAGCTTCCAGGAGTTGTCGATCATGGAGGCGCGGCTGCGCGAATTGCGCCGGCTCGAGGATCAGACGAAGAAGGAGCGCTGACCGGTCTGTGCGTTCAGGCCGCGATCGCGGGCCACAGGACGCGCGCGGCGAGGCCCGCCGCGCCGCAGGCCAGGAGCAGTGGAATGACGCCCGTTTTGAAGCGGAAGAGGGCGACGGTCGCCAGCGTGCCGATCACCAGCGACACCCAGTCGAAGGGCCCCGCGAACGGCGCCGCACCGGTGGCGTTGGGCCACAGCACGTGCCAGGCGAAGAACACCGCAAGGTTCACGATGACGCCGACCACCGCGGCGGTGATGCCGGTCAGCGGCGCGGTGAAGCGCAGTTCGCCGTGGGTGGATTCGATGAATGGCGCGCCGGCCAGGATGAACAGGAAGCTCGGCAGAAAGGTGAACCAGGTCACCACGATGGCGGCCGCGGCCCCGGCGGCGAACAGGGCGTCGGTTCCGAACAGCGCGTGCGTCCAGCCGCCGACAAAGCCGACGAAGGCGACCACCATGATCAGCGGTCCCGGCGTCGTCTCGCCGAGTGCGAGGCCGTCGATCATCTGGGCGGCGCTCAGCCATTGGTGCTGCTCGACGGCGCCCTGGTAGACGTAGGGCAGCACCGCGTAGGCGCCGCCGAAGGTGAGCAGCGCCGCCTTGGTGAAAAACCAGCCCATCTGCGTGAGCGTGTGCTGCCAGCCGAACAGGACGGCGAGCGTGCCCAGCGTGGCGATCCACAGCAGGAGGCAGACCGCGGCGACGCGGGCGAACCGGCCCCAGGAGAAGCGCGCGTGCGGCGGCGGCGCGGTGTCGTCGTCGATCAGTGCACGGCCGTAGTGTTTGTCGGCCTTGCCGTGGCCGCCGCCCGGTGCAAACCGGTCCGGGGCCAGCCGGCCGCCGATGTGCCCCAGGAGGCCGGCGCCGATGACGATCAGCGGAAACGGCAGGCCCAGCGCGAAGATGGCGATGAAGGCGGCGGCGGCAATCGCCCACAGCCAGGCGTTCTTCAGCGCGCGCGAACCGATGCGCCACGCCGCGAACAGCACGATCGCAGTGACCGCAGGTTTGATGCCGTAGAGCACGCCAGCGACGGCGGGCACGTTGCCGTAGGCCAGGTAGATCCAGGACAGAGCGATCAGCAGCGCGAGCGAAGGCAGCACGAACAGGCCACCGGCGATGAGGCCGCCCCAGGTACGGTGCATCATCCAACCGATGTAGGTGGCGAGTTGCTGCGCCTCAGGGCCCGGCAGCACCATGCAGTAGTTCAGCGCATGCAAGAAGCGGCGTTCGGACAGCCAGCGTTTTTTTTCCACCAGGTCGTGGTGCATGATCGCGATCTGGCCGGCGGGGCCGCCGAAGCTGATGCAGCCGAGCTTCAGCCAGTACCAGAACGCCTCGCCGAAACCGGGTTGCGGCGGCGCCGGCTCATCGGCAGGATGGCTGTTGGCGGCGGGCGGGGTGGACAAGTCGGTCTTGCCGGTAGTGGTAGTGGTACTAATACGCGGTGTTTCCAAGCGGGCTCCTTCGCGGCCGCTGCGGCGGGCCGGTGCGGAGCAGAACTTGGATGCCGCCGAAGCGGCATCTGGTGCTGTCGGCGGGGAGTCTGCCGGATCCCCGCAGTTTCAGGTGCGCAGGAGTGTAGCCGCACGGCACGCCGGTCGTCAAAACCGGGCGCGGGCTGGCGCCGCACCGTAACGCCTGTGATAAAGTATTGACGATTAAACAGAAATCACCGGTGACGGTCGCGGCCATTGCCGCGGCAAGCCGCTGCACCCAGACACCCGACAGACTCGATGGCCACTCCGCAAAAAATCGGCAAATACGAAATCGTCCGCGAAATCGGCAAGGGCGCGACCAGCATCGTCTACGAAGCGCTGGATCCCTTCGTCAATCGCCGCGTGGCGATGAAAGTGGTCTACCCGGAGGCCCTGGGCGACAAGGAGCACGGCAAGCGCTACCGCAAGCTGTTCGTCACCGAGGCCTCGCTCGCCGGCAAGCTCTCGCACCCGCACATCGCGACCATCTACGACGCGGTGGCAGACGAGGAGGCGAGCTACATCGTCATGGAATTCGTGGAAGGCACCACGCTCGAGCAGCATTCGCGCGTCGAGAACCTGCTGCCGATCCAGAAGGTGATCGAGATCTGCTTCAAGTGCTCCAAGGCGCTCGATTACGCGGCCAAGCAGGGCGTCATCCACCGCGACATCAAGCCGGCCAACATCCTGCTGAAGGGCGATGGCGACATCAAGATCTCGGATTTCGGCGCCGCGCTCACCTCCGCCACCGAGACCACGCAGATCACCGGCATCGGCTCCCCGGCCTACATGTCGCCGGAGCAGGTGAAGGAGCAGCCGCTGAACCACCAGAGCGACATTTTTTCGCTCGGCGTGATGCTCTACCAGCTGCTGACCGGCAAGCTGCCGTTCCAGGCCACCAACAACTACAGCATGATCTACCAGATCATCAACGCTGAGCCGTCGCCGCCCTCGTCCGTGCGCCCCGAAATCCCGGCGCAGCTCGACATCGTGGTGATGAAGGCGCTGAAAAAGGAAACGCGGGAGCGCTACCCTACGTGGGAGGAGTTTTCCCACGAACTCGTCAACGTGTTCGGCAGCCTGCAGAAGCCGGAAAAGGCGATGCCGGACAGCGAAAAATTCGACACGCTGCGCAAGCTCTCCTTCTTCAACAGCTTCACCGATGTGGAGTTGTGGGAAGTGCTGCGGGTCACCACCTGGCACCGTTTTCCGCCCGGCCAGGTCGTGATCCACGAGGGCGACGTGGGCACCTCCTTCTTCATCCTGGTCTCGGGCGAGGTAAAGGTCACCAAGGCCGACAAGCTGCTGAACATGCTCAAGCCCGGCGACTGCTGCGGCGAGATGGCCTACCTCGGCAAGAAGCAGTTCAAGCGGACCGCCAGCGTGACCTCGACGTCCGACGTGGCGATGATCGAGATCAAGTCCGAAGCGCTGGCGCAGGCTTCCGAACTGTGCCGCCATCACTTCAACGGCGCCTTCCTGGAAATTCTGGTCGACCGCCTGTCGCTCGCCAATACCCGTCTTTCGCAACTGCTCACTGACCGCAACATCAGCGTGTTCTAGCGGCCGGTGACGGTCCTCCGCTGCGTTTGCGGCCGGTGTTTCCCGAGGAGACTCCAGCATGGAATTCAACAAGGAACTCGACGCCCGCGGGCTCAACTGTCCGTTGCCGATCCTGCGCACGAAAAAAGCGCTCACCGATATGATTTCCGGCGAGGTGCTCAAGGTGCTCGCGACCGACCCGGGGGCGACGCGCGATTTCCAGGCCTTCTCCCGGCAGACGGGCAACGAACTGCTGGGCGTCGACACCCAGGCGAAGGAATTCATCTTCTTCCTGAAGAAGAAGTAAGTCCCGCGCGCCGCCGGTCCTGAACGCATGGCCGGCCACGCCCCCCTCCCCGAAACGGCGCGGGTGCTCGACACGGGCCTGCGTCCCGCCGTGCAGAATGTCGCGCTGTCGCGGGCCCTGCTCGAAGCCCGAGCCGCGGCGGAAATTCCCGACACCTTGCGTTTTCTGCGGCACGCGCCCTCGGCGCTGCTCGATTGCGGACAGAGCGCCGCGCAGGAGTTCGAGCTTGAGGCTTGCGATGCGGCGGGGGTGGGCCTGCAACGCCGCATCACGCACGGACCTGCGCTGGTGGTGGGCGAAGGCGACCTGGCCTGGGAGTTGTGCCTGCACCGTGACCGCCTCGACGCCGATCCGGACACGGCCGCGCGCCGTCTTTGCAATGCGGCTGCCGCGGCCCTGCGTGAGCTGGGTGTGGCCGCATACCTGCGCGCGCACAACGAAATCGCCGTGGAAGGCCGGCGTCTGGCCGCGACGGCATGCGCGGTGGACGGGCCGGTATTGCTGTTCGAGGGCTGCGTGCGTGTCGAGGCCGAGGCGGGCGCCTGCACGCGCCTCCGCCTGCCGGGCGCGGCATCGGCTGCCGCCAGGCTGGCCGCTGTCCGGGAGCGCAGCACCAGCCTGGCGGCGCTGCTTGGGCGTGCGCCGCCGTTGGCGCAAATCCGTGCCGTGCTGACTGAAGCGTTTGAAAGCGAACTGGCGGTCGAATGTTCGGAAGGCGACCTGACACTCTCCGAGCACAGCCGCTACCAGCGGGCGCTGGCCGAAATGTCCACCGAAGGCTGGGTGCAGTTCGCGACCGCTGCGCGCGAGCGGACGCCGCAGGGCGCAGGCAACACCCGGCACGCCGGCGGTGTGCTGCGGACCGCCGTCATTCACGATCTCGACAGCGGCAGGCTGAAACAGGTGTGGTTGCTGGGCGACGTGCCGCTGCGGCCGCGCGCGGTGTCGTTCGATCTGGAAACCGCGCTGGCTGGCGTGCCGCTCAATCGCATCGAGCGGGTGGTGGAGCGCTATGTCGCTGAACGTCCTGGCGCGCTCAACGGGATGCGGTCCGCAGACCTTGCGGCTGCCATTCGCGCGGCCACGCAAGCGGTGCTGATCGCGCGCTGAAACGTCCGGTGTCAGTCCTGGATGATGCCGAGGCGAACATAGATCGGCCGGATATGGGTTCGCAGCATGGGCATGCGGCGCCAGTACGCCGCGGCGCCCAGCAGGCAGCAGATGCCACCGGCCGCGAGCGTGTGCTCGGCCCCGACGTGGTCGGCCATCCATCCGGCCAGCAGACTGCCGACCGGCGCGACGCCGAGGAAGGCCATCGTGAAGAACGCCATGATGCGGCCGCGCATGTCGTCCTCGATGATGGTCTGCATGACGGTGCTGACGGTCTGTGCGGTCAGCATGATGCCGAGCCCGGTGAGCGCGATCATGAGCAGCGACAGCCACAGCAAGTGCGAGTAGGCAAACACCATCAGCGACACGCCGACCAGCAGCACGCCACCCAGCAACACCCGCGTCAGGCCGCGTACTTCGCGGCGCGAGGCGAGGTAGACCGGCGCGATCAGGCTGCCGAGCCCGGCAGCGCCCATCAGAAAGCCCAGAGTGTGCGCGCCGCCGCTGAAGATCTCCTTCGCGTAGATGGGCAACAGCGTTTGATAGGGCGTGGCCATGAAACTCACCAGCGCGACCATCGGCAGCATCAGCCGGATCGGCACCAGGTCCCAGGCGTAACGGGCGCTGTCGACGAGGCTCCGCAGAACGGACGCGCCCGACGGCGGGCGCGGCGCCGACTGCGCATTGGTCGCGTAGACGGCGGCCACCACGGCGATTTTGGAGATTCCGTTGATCAGGAAGCAGGCGGCCTCGCTGAAATAGACCAGCAGCGCGCCGGCGATCGTCGGACCGATCATGCGCCCGGCGTTCTGCATGAAGCCGTTGAAGGCGATCGCCGCCGGCAGGTCCTGCTTGGACGGCACGATGAGCGGGACGAAGGTCTGGCGTACCGGCGTGTCGAGCGCCATGACGACGCCGAGGATCGCGGCCATCGCGATGAGGTGCCAGACCTGGACCAGATCGGTGTAGACCAGCAGCGCCAGCACCAGCGCGTGCACCATGGCCAGGACTTGCGTGGCCATCAGCAGTTTGCGGCGGTCGAAACGGTCGGCCCACAGGCCGCCCAGCGGCGCCAGCAGCAGGATGGGAAACTGGCCGGCGAAGGCCGTCAGCCCGAGCAGAAACGGCGAGTTGGTCAGGCGGTAGACCAGCCAGGCCATCGCGATCTGCTGGATCCAGGTGCCGACCAGCGATAGCGACTGGCCGGCGAAGAACAGCCGGAAATTGCGGTGTCGGAAGGCGCGCAGCGCGTGGATCATCGGGGGCGCAAGCGGTGCGCGCGCGGGGAGAGGAGGCCGGTGGCGGGGGTCACCCGAGGTGGTCCAGCTGCGCGCGGAGTTTCAACAGGGTGGTTTCGAACTGCGCCATGCGGCTGCGCTCCTGCTCGACGACGGCGGCGGGTGCACGCTCGACGAAGCTGGCGTTGGCCAATTTGCCTTTAGTCTTTCCGATTTCGCCTTCGAGACGCGCGACTTCCTTGGCGAGGCGCTTGCGCTCCTCCGCCGGATCAACGTCGACCACCAGCAGCACCTTGAGGTCGTCGACCATAGCCACCGGCGCGAGCGGGTTCGAGGGGGTCACGACCATCGTCACCGACTTCGACTTGGTCAGCGTGCGGATCTGGTCGTTGTAAACGGTCACCAGCTCCCCGTCCGCCTTGCCGGCGGCCTCTGCGCCTGCGATCAGTTCGAGTCGCGGAGATTCGTTGGGTTTGATCCCCATTTCGCCGCGCAGCACGCGCGCGGCGCCCACGATACGCTTGACCTTTCCGATCTCGGTTTCGGCCGGCTCGTCGATCCGGCTGGTGTCGGCTTTGGGGTAGGGCTGCAGCATGATCGAGGCGCCGGTCTTGCCGGCGAGCGGCGCGACCTTCTGCCAGAGCTCTTCGGTGATGAACGGAATCAGCGGATGGGCGAGCCGCAACGCCGCTTCCAGTACGCGCACCAGCGTGCGCCGCGTGGCGCGCTGCTGCGCTTCGGTCCCGTTCGCCAAACGCACCTTGGCGAGCTCCACGTACCAGTCGCAGTATTCGTCCCACACGAATTCATAGAGTGCACGGGACAGGTTGTCGAAGCGGTACTCGGCGAAACCCTGCTCGACCTCGGCTTCGCAGCGCTGGAGGCGGCTGACGATCCAGCGGTCCGCCGCGGAATAATCGAGCGGCAGCGATGCGTCGAGGCCGGTGTCCTTGCCCTCGCAGTTCATGAGCATGAAGCGCGTGGCGTTCCACAGCTTGTTGCAGAAGTTGCGGTAGCCCTCGCAGCGGCTGAGGTCGAAATTGAGCGTGCGCGCGAAGGTGGCCAGCGAGGCGAAAGTGAAGCGCAGCGCATCCGCACCGAAGGCGGGAATGCCGTCCGCGTAGTTCTTGCGGAGGTACTTCTCCACTTTCTGTTGGTGCCCGGCCAGCATCAGGCCCTGCGTGGATTTGGCGAGCAGGGCGTCCAGCGTGATACCGTCGATGAGGTCCAGCGGGTCCAGGGTGTTGCCCTTGGACTTGGACATTTTCTGGCCCTCGGCGTCACGCACGAGTGCGTTGATGTAGACATGGCGGAACGGCACCTCGCCCGTGAAGTGCTTGGTCATCATGATCATCCGAGCGGCCCAGAAGAAGATGATGTCGAAGCCGGTCACCAGCACTGAAGAGGGCAGGAAGGTCTTCAGGTCCGGCGCGGGTTTGTCCACCGAGTCCGGCCAGCCAAGCGCGGTGAAGGGCACCAGCGCGGAGGAGAACCAGGTGTCGAGCACGTCCTCGTCCCGCCGCAGTGAGGCGTGAGGCGTGAGGCGTGAGGCGTATTTCTCGCGCACCTCGGCTTCGCTGCGGCCGACATAGACCCCGCCATGCTCGTCATACCAGGCGGGAATCTGGTGGCCCCACCAGAGCTGGCGCGAGATGCACCAGTCCTGGATATTTTCCAGCCACTGGTTGTAGGTGGTGGTCCAATGCTCGGGAAAAAACTTAACTTCGCCGCTGGCCACGGCTTCAAGGCCCGATGTGGCGAGCCCGCCCATCTGCACGAACCACTGGTCGGTCAGCATCGGCTCGACGATCACGCCGGTGCGGCCCGAGCGCGGGACGCGCAGCTTGTACGGTTTCTCCGAGACCAGCAGTTCCTGCGTCTTGAGGTCGGCGAGGATGCGCTTGCGCGCTTCGAAGCGGTCGAGTCCGCGGTAAGCGGCGGGAGCATCGTCGCTGATCTTCGCTTCGAGCGTCATCATTGCCAGCGCGGGGAGCTTGTGCCGCTGGCCGACCTGCCAGTCGTTGAAGTCGTGCGCCGGCGTGATCTTCACGCAGCCGGTGCCGAACTCGCGATCGACGTATTCGTCGGCGATGACCGGGATGGTGCGGCCGGTCAGCGGCAGCGTGACCGGCTTGCCGACCAACGCCGTGTAGCGTTCGTCGTTCGGATTCACGGCGACGGCCGCGTCGCCCAGCATGGTCTCCGGCCGCGTCGTGGCGACCACCAGCGAGCCGGAACCGTCGGCGAGCGGGTAGCGGATCTCCCAGATCTTCCCGTCTTCCTCCTCGCTTTCGACTTCGAGGTCGGACACCGCGGTCATCAACTGCGGGTACCAGTTGACCAGCCGCTTGCCGCGGTAGATCAGGCCTTCTTCGTGCAGCCGGACGAAGACCTCGACGACGGCGCGCGACATGCGCTCGTCCATCGTGAAATAGCCGGCGTGCTGGCCGTCGGTGCTGGCGTAGTCCCAGTTGGCGGATGCGCCCAGCCGGCGCATCTGGCCGATGATGGTCGCACCCGATTGCTGCTTCCATTCCCAGACACGGTTGATGAACTGTTCGCGCCCGAGGTCGTGGCGCGTTTTGCCGTCGGCCTGCAACTGGCGCTCGACCACGATCTGTGTCGCGATGCCGGCGTGGTCGGTGCCGATCACCCAGTTGGTGTCGAAGCCGCGCATGCGGTGGTAGCGGATGAGCGCGTCCATCAGCGTCTGCTGGAACGCATGCCCCATGTGCAGCGTGCCCGTCACGTTGGGCGGCGGCAGCTGGATGCAGTAGGCAGGCCGTCCGTCGCCGCCGGCCTTAGCGGTCTCGAAGTACCCGGCGCGTTCCCACACGGGATACCAGTGCGACTCGATCGCGGGCGGTTCGAAGCTCTTGGCGAGTTCCACGGAAGGGGCGGACAGTACGGAAGGAGCGGGAAAAGTGCCGGGGCCGCGCGCTGTGCTGCGCAGTGCTGAAGGGGCGCGCGAAAAGCCGCGGATTATACCGGAGGCTTGTCGCCGTCCGGCGCCGCCACGGACCCTGCGGCGGCGCGCAACTTGCGCATCTGTTCGAAGAGCGTGGCTTCCAGCGACTGGCGCATTTCCTCGCGCTGCGCGGGCG
>CAZXNF010000083.1:9051-10316 GCA_964641785.1 uncultured Streptomycetaceae bacterium
GCGCGGGCGGCCGACGAGTCGTCATCGGCCCGGCTGACGATCTCGATCACGCGCTCGAAGCGGCTGAAATACGGCGGCCAGTCGGCGCACAGGTTGACCAGGATCTGTTCGTGCTGCGGTTCGGCGCCACTGGCATCCACGTCCACGTGCACCGGCGTTTCGGCGGCCAGTGCGTCCTGCGGCGCGCAATGCGGCACGAAGGACGTCTGCGGCACGCACCACAGGCGCTTGCCGAAGGTGGCGGCCGTGTCCGGATCGGGGCAGCGCACCAGCACCCTGAGCCCCTGGCGGAAGGCCTTGGTGGTGAGCCGGCAGGCGACGTCCAGCTTGTCGCCGACGTGGGTGTAGAAGTCGATCTGGGTCATAGCACCGGTGAATGGTCAATGGGGAATCGGGAATCGGGAATCGGGAATCGGGAATCGGGGCGATACGCCAGCAGGGCGTCACCATTGCCCATTCCCGATTCACCGCTTCGATGTCCGGTCGATCAGGAACTGCGTGAGCAGCGGCACCGGCCGTCCGGTCGAGCCCTTGTCCTTGCCCGAGCGCCAGGCGGTGCCCGCGATGTCGAGGTGGGCCCACTTGAACTTCTTCGCGAAGCGCGCGAGGTAGCAGGCCGCCGTGACGCTGCCGGCGGGACGTCCGCCGATGTTGGCGAGGTCGGCGAAATTGCTCTTCAGCTGGTCCTGGTAGTCGTCCCACAGCGGCATGCGCCAGACGCGGTCGTGGCTGGCATCGCCGGCGGCGGTCAGTTCGGCGGCAAGCGCTTCATCGTTGGCGTAGAGGCCGCTGGCGACGTGGCCGAGCGCGATCACGCAGGCGCCGGTGAGCGTCGCGATGTCGACGACCGCCGCCGGTTCGTAGCGCTCAGCGTAGGTCAGTGCGTCGCACAGCACCAGCCGACCTTCCGCGTCGGTGTTGAGAATTTCCACCGTGAGTCCCGACATCGTCTTCACGATGTCGCCGGGCTTGGTGGCGCTGCCGCCCGGCATGTTCTCGGTGGCGACCACGATGCCGACGACGTTCAGCGGCAGTTTCAGTTCCGCCACCGCGCGCAGGGTGCCCAGTACGCTGCCGGCGCCGGACATGTCGTACTTCATCTCGTCCATTTCGGGCGCGGGTTTCAGCGAGATGCCGCCGGTGTCGAAGGTGATGCCCTTGCCGACCAGCACGACGGGCTTCGCTCCGCGCGGTCCGCCGTGGTATTCAAGCACGATGAACTTCGGCGGCTCGTCGCTGCCGCGCGCGACCGAGAGGAAAGTGCC
>CAZXNF010000084.1:0-10314 GCA_964641785.1 uncultured Streptomycetaceae bacterium
CACCATCGGCGCCGTCATCCCCACGCTCGACAATGCGATATTCGCGAACACGACGCACGCGCTGCAGCGCGCCTTCGACGCCGCGGGATATACACTGCTGCTCGCCTCGCACGAGTTCGACCCGGCCGCCGAAGTCCGCGCCACGCGCACGCTGATCCAGCGCGGCGTCGATGCGCTGGTGCTGCTCGGCACCACCCACGACCCGGAAGTGTTCCGCATGATCGCCGCGCGACAGGTGCCCTACGTGCTGACCTGGGCCTACGACACCTCCGGCCAGCATCCGAGCGTCGGCTTCGACAACCGCGCGGCGGCGATGGCGGTCGCCAACCACTTGCTCGATCTCGGCCACCGGCGGATCGCGATGATCGCGGGGCTCACCGCGAACAACGAACGTGCGCGCGAACGGGTGGCGGGCGTGAAGGCTGCGCTGAAGGCGCGGCGCCTGAGTCTGGCCGGCTGCGTGGAGAAACCGTTCACCCTGGCGGCGGGCCGCGAAGGCCTGCGTGCGGTGCTGGCCACCGCGCCACGGCCGACCGCAGTGGTCTGCGGCAACGACGTGCTGGCGCTGGGCGCTATTGCGCAAGCGCAGGCGCAGGGGCTGCAGGTGCCGCGCGACCTGTCGGTGACTGGCTTCGACGACATGGAAATCGCTTCGCTGTTGACGCCGGGCCTCACCACCGTGCACTTCCCGACGGCTGAACTCGGCTCGCGCGCGGCCGCGCATGTGCTCGCGCGGCTGGCCGACGAACCGGTGCCGCAGCAGACGGAATTGCCGGTGGAACTGGTGGTGCGGGAGAGTACGGCCGCGCCGAAACTCAGCCAGGGCAAGCAATCGTCCGTCATTCCAGCGAAAGCTGGAATCCATGGACGCAGTAAATCGGTGGGCTAAGACAATGGATTCCAGCTTTCGCTGGAATGACGGTTCAGGCGTGCAGCCGCTGCAACTCCGCAGGCGCACCCGCCAGAAACACCCGCACGTTGATCCCCACGATTTCGGCGAGCGTGCCATGCACGGTCATGCCGAACACGTGGCCGCGGGTGTTGATGAAGGCGATCGCCCCGTGCAGAACGCCCGCCAGCTCGAGTTCCAGCGGCATCACCGGGCGCGTTTCCGGCGCGGGCAGGCCGGCCGCATGCCGTAGTTCGCGAATGATGGGGATCAGCATGCGTTGCGCAAGCTGGCTGCTGAACTTGCCGGACTTGTGCACGCCGATGAGCCCGGCGCGCGTCCACAGCCGGCTGTCGGCCGCGCGCATGCCGCTGCGGTATTCGACGTAGAAGCGGATGAGGCGTTGTTCCAGCGGAATGGTGCGCTCCGCCAGCAGGACGTCCCACTCGGAACGCCAGCGACCGGCGAAGAGCTGGGCGATGACGCGGTCCACCAGGGCTTTCTTGCTGGGAAAGAGCATGCCGAGCTTCGCCGGCGTGATGCGCGCTTTTTTTGCGATGGCGGACAACGGCACTTCGAAACCGTCCGCGGCAAACAGGTCGTAGGCGGCGTCGATGACGTTCTGTTCGGCGGGCGAGGGTGCCTTGGGTGTCTTCATTCGAGATTCTTCCTGGCTTTGGCAATCGCCGTTTTGACGCGCGCCGGTGCCGTGCCGCCGATGTGGCTGCGCGCCTTCACCGAGCCTTCCGGCGTCAGCACGGCCGCGACGTCCTTGCCGATCAGCGGCGAGAACTGCTGCAGCTCAGCGGTATTCAGCACGGAGAGGTCGCAACCCCGTTCTTCGGCGTAGCGCACGGCCTTGGCGACGGCTTCGTGCGCTTCACGGAAGGGCAGCCCCTTGCGGACGAGATAGTCGGCGAGGTCGGTGGCCGTGGCGTAGCCTTCGAGCACCGCCGCGCGCATCTTGTCGCGGTTGATCTCGAGCCCCGCCATCATCGCCGCGAAGATCGCGAGCGTGTCGGACAGCGTGTCCACCGTGTCGAACAACGGTTCCTTGTCTTCCTGATTGTCCTTGTTATAGGCCAGCGGCTGCGCCTTCATGAGAGTCAGCAGCGCCATCAGGTGGCCGTAGACGCGGCCGGTCTTGCCGCGCACGAGTTCGGGCACGTCGGGATTTTTCTTCTGCGGCATGATCGACGAGCCGGTGCAGAAGCGGTCGGGAATCTCGACGAAGCCGAAGCGCGGGTTGGCCCACAGGATCAGTTCTTCGGACAGCCGCGACAGATGCATCATCAGCAGTGATGCGCAGGCGCTGAACTCGATCGCGAAGTCGCGATCCGACACGGCGTCGATCGAATTGGCGCAGATTCCGTCGAAGCCGAGCGCGCGCGCGACGTGCTCGCGATCGATGGGATAGCTCGTTCCGGCAAGCGCCGCGGCGCCGAGCGGCAGGCGGTTCACGCGCACGCGCGCGTCGGCGAGGCGTGCGGCATCGCGCGCGAGCATCTCGTAGTAGGCCATCAGGTGGTGGCCGAAGGTCACCGGTTGCGCGACCTGCAGGTGGGTAAAGCCCGGCATGACGGCGTCGGCATAGGTCTCGGCGCGGTCGACCAGCGCGCGCTGCAGGTCTTTCACGAGCGCCAGCAAGCGGTCGATCGCCGCGCGCAGGTAGAGCCGCACGTCGGTCGCTACCTGGTCGTTGCGCGAGCGCGCGGTGTGCAGACGTTTGCCGGCATCGCCGGCGATCTCGGTCAGGCGCGCCTCGATGTTCATGTGCACGTCTTCGCGCGCGAGGGACCATTCGAAGCTGCCGCTTTCGATCTCCTGCCGCACTTGTGCCAGGCCCTGCTCGATGGCCGCGAGGTCGGCGGCAGAAAGGATCTCGCAAGACGCGAGCATGCGCGCGTGCGCGAGCGAGCCTTCGATGTCGAACAGGGCGAGCCGCTGGTCGAAGCCAACGGAAGCAGTGAAGCGCTGGGTGAGCGCGTCCACCGGCTCGTCGAAACGGCCGGACCAGGCTTTGTCGCCTGTGCTGGGATTGCCGGATTTTGCTTGCGCCACGGAGGTTGCTTGTTCAGAATGGCGCAGCCAAAAAGCTGCGCGGAATAAACAACATAAGCCGATGAGTATAAATCAAAAATCCACGGCGAACGGCCTCGCGGGCAGCCTGCCCAACTTCCGCAATCTCGGCATCCTCCTGCGTCTCCTGCTGTTCGTGAACGCCGCGGCGCTGGCCGTCGCGCTGGTGCAGTCGGGCACGCTGGCCGAGGCCTGGCTGGAATTGATTGAAATCTGCGCGCGGGTGCAGCCGCCGCTGATCGCGGTGGTGTTGATCCTGACCGGGCTGCAGCCGCTGCTGGCGCGGCTGCCGTTCGCCGCCGGCGTGCTGGTGGTGACGGTGCTCGCCGCAGCGGTGACCGCGGGCTGGCACTGGCTCGCCGCCGATCTGTTCGGGCCCGCGGGCGAGCCGGAGCGGGCGTTGATGTTCGCCGTGCTGGTCACGCTGGCCGCGTTGTCGTACTTCAGCCTGCGGGCGCGGGCGCTGTCGCCGGCGCTGTCGGAAGCGCGTCTGCAAGCCTTGCAGGCGCGCATCCGTCCGCACTTCCTGTTCAACAGCCTGAACGCGGTGCTGTCGCTGATCCGGCAGGACCCGCGCCGAGCCGAGCGGGCGCTGGAGGACCTGTCCGACCTGTTCCGCGTGCTGATGGCCGACAACCGCGAACTCACGCCGCTCGCGCGCGAGGTGGACCTGTGCCGCCAGTACCTGGCCATTGAGGAGCTGCGCCTGGGTCCGCGGCTGCAGCTCGACTGGCAGGTCGCGGACATGCCGGGCGACGCGCTGGTGCCACCGCTCATCCTGCAGCCCCTGCTGGAGAACGCCGTTTATCACGGCATCGAGCCGCGCTCGGAACCGGGCACGGTCACGATCCGCATCTGGCGTGACGGCGACCGCGTGCGCGCGCTACTGCGCAATCCGTATCGGGGCGAGGGCGACCGCCATTCCGGCAACCGCATGGCACTCGCCAACATCCGCGAGCGCCTGTTACTGCATTTCGACGCCGAAGCACAGTTGACGAGTTCGGTGCAGGATAATGCCTACGAAGTCGAGATCGTGATCCCGTACCAGAAAAGTTCGCCGGAGAAAGTCTGAGCCATGAGTGAAGGCACTGCTGCGCCGCTGCCCCCGTTGCGGGTCGCGATCGTCGATGACGAGGCGCCCGCGCGCAGCCGCCTGCGCGACGTGCTGTCCGACTGCGCGCTCAAGCTGCCGCTGGAAATCGCGGGGGAGGCGGACAACGGGCGCGAGGCGGTGGCGCTGCTGGAGCATTGCGATGCCGACGTCGTGCTGCTGGACGTGCGGATGCCGGAAATGGACGGCATCGAGGTCGCGCAGCATTTGCTGAAGCTCGCTGATCCGCCGGCGGTGATTTTCACGACCGCGTATGACGAGTTCGCGCTGAAGGCGTTTGAAGTGCATGCGGTGGACTATCTGCTGAAACCGGTGCGCGCCAGTCGCCTGCTCGAGGCGCTGGAGCGCGTGCGCAGCCTCGTGCCGCCGAAGGACGAAGCGCTGCGGGGGCTGCGTCCGGGACCGCGCACGCACCTGTCGGTGAACGAGCGCGGCCGCATCCACCTGGTGCCGGTGCCGGAGGTGCTGTACCTCAAGGCGGAACTCAAGTACGTGACCGCGCGCACCGCGGCGCGCGAGTTTCTGCTGGAGGAGTCTCTGACCAAGCTGGAGGAGGAGTTCATCGGCCGCTTCATGCGCATCCACCGCAACTGCCTGGTCGCCAGGGAGGCGATCCGTGGCTTCGAGCGCATCGCCGAGCCTGGTGGCGAAGGCCACTGGGTGGTGCTGATCAACGCGCTGGAGGAAAGGCTGCCGGTCAGCCGCCGGCAGCAGCAGCTCGTGCGCGAGTTCGGGCGCTGACGTCCGTGCGCGTTCATTGCGGCGAACCTTCCGCAATGCCAGAATCGAAAAAAACAGCACCCGTACCGGAGAAGGAGATCGCCATCGCAACCCGTGGACGTCTCATGTTTCTCGAACACATTCCTATCAGGCCGCTGGCGGCGGCGATCCTGCTCGCCACTGGCACCTGGGCTTCGGCCCAGACATTTCCGGCCAAACCGATCCGCCTGATTATCGCGGCTCCCGCCGGCGGCGGTGCGGACGTGATCGCGCGGCCGGTCGCGCAGAAGCTTGCCGAGTCGATGGGGCAGCAGGTCATCGTGGACAATCGCGCGGGCGCGAGCGGACTCATCGCGGGCGAGATGACCCAGGCCGCGCCGCCGGACGGCTATACGCTGTTGTTCGTCACCGCGAGCGGGTTCTCCCTCACGCCGCTGTTGTCGCGCAAGCCGCCGTACGATCCGACGCGTGATTTCACGCCGGTGTCCATGGTGGCGACGGCGCCGCTGATGGCGACCGTGCATCCGCCGCTGCCGGTGAAGTCGATCAGGGAACTCATCGCGCTCGCCAAGGCAAAGCCCGGCCAGCTGCTGTACGCCTCCAACGGACAGGGCTCGTTCAGCCACCTGACGACCGAGATGTTCAGCCGCGCCGCCGGCATCGAGATGACGCATGTGCCGTATAAAGGCGGCACGCCGGCCGTGATCGACACGGTGAGTGGCCAGGTCCAGCTCGTCATCACGGCGGTGCCCACCTTGATGGGGCAGGTTAAGTCCGGCCGGCTGCGCGCGATCGCCGTCACTTCCGCGAAACGGTCCGCGGCGCTGCCCGATCTGCCGACCATCGCCGAATCAGGCGTGCCGGGCTTCGAGTCCGTGCAGTGGTACGGCGTGTTCGGCCCGAAGAATCTGCCACCGGCGATCGTGGATCGCGTTTATGCTGAGCTGGGCAAGGCGGTGGAAAGCCCGAGCGTGAAGGCGCCGCTCGCGCAGGAAGGCGCCGAACTCAGCGTGACCGGCCCGCAGCCGCTCGCGCAGTTCCTCGCGACCGATATCGCCCGCTGGCGCAAGGTGCTCAGCGGCATGAACATCACTCTGGAGTAATCGCATGACAGCCTTCAACGTCTGGGTGGGCGCCTGTTCCCACGTCCACAGCGACCTCGCGTTCGGCCGCCGCAGCATCGCGGAGGCCATCGCACAAAGCGAGAACGGCGGCGCGGATGGCGGCCCGCCTTTCGACTGGGACATCTTCCTGCATCTGGGCGACATCTCCGGCACGCAGGCGCCGCCCGCCGACGCCGACGGCCCGCCGGTGGTCGAACAACTCACCTCCGGCAAGCAGCACCGCGTCGAGCAGGTTTATCCGCTGCTCGGCAATCACGACGCCAGCGGCCTCGGCGAGGAAACGCAGTGGTGGTTCCGCAAGTGGCTGGATCCGGAAGGACTGCATCCGCAGTACTCGCAGGTGCACAAGGAGCGGCGGCCGTTTCCCATCGACGGCAACTGGGAGCGCTACAGCTTCGTCGCCGGCAACCTCTTGTTCCTCATGCTGGGCGACCGCAATGACGGCGGCCCGCCCAAGGGGCGTTCGGAAAAGGGGGGCTGGCCGGCGGGCGCGCTGACACAGGACACCTTCGCGTGGTGGAAACGGAAGGTGGAGGCGAATCCCGACAAGATCATCATCACCTGCGCGCACCACGTACTGCGCGATACCACGGTCGCGTCAGGGCACTGGGAAGGCGTCAACTCGGGCTATCACGGCAAGTTCGACGATGCGAAAGGCTCGTCGTACCTCTACTGGGTGGGCGAGGAGACGGACTCGACCGCGTTCCAGGACTACCTCCAGGCGCATCCCGGCGCGGTGGACCTGTGGCTCGCCGGGCACACGCATACGCATCCCGACGACCGCTTCGGCAACAAGGGCCTGATCGAGGAGCGCTGGGGCGTGACCTTCGCCAACTGCGCCGCGATGACGCGTCACCACGGGCATAAGAAGCGGCCGCTGTTTCCGATGAGCCGGGTGTTCACCTTCACGCCGGGCAGCCGGGAGGCGCGCATCCGGTGCTACCTGCACACCAGCGATTACGCGGCGCAGGGCTGGTATGCGCCGGTGGAACGCACGGTTTCCCTGCGCGCGCCGTTTCGGGCGTGACCGTCAGCGCGGCTGGGCGGCGCGGCGGATGAAGAGCCGGCCGTCGTCGATCTGCCGGTGCAGGTACAGGTTGTAAAAGTCCGGGGTGAGCAGGCCGACCAGCGGCTCGGAGACCTGCTGGCCGCTGCTGGTGAAGGTGATGACGGTCGGCACCGAGCGGATGTTGTAGCGGCGCGCGAATTCACGGTGGGTCACGGGCTTGCCCTCGAAATCGCGCAGCGTGTCGTTGCTGTCGACGTCCACCTCGCGGATGAGGACCTTGGGGCCGTAGTCGGCGCTGACGGCCATCGGCTCCAGGTGTTCTTTCTTCGCGCGCGTGCAGAACGGGCATTCGTCGTGGGTGAACACCAGCATGATCGGAATGCCCTGCACCATCGACTGCGAGGTGAGCGGCAGCAGGTCGTCGGCCTTGACGAGCGGCGGTGACGTTTGCGCGGCGGCTGTGCCCGCCGAGCATGCTAAGATCATCGCCGCTGCCCAGAACGCCTGACTGACGCGGGAAACCCACTGTCCCGACGTCCGTCGCCGGCGCCGCAGCCCACCGCCACTCCCCGCGCTCCCGCTCCGGAATCCTTCGCGTGTCATCGGCCCCATCGTCGCCTCCGCAGTCTTCGCGTCCGTCGCGCCTGGTCATCGCCACGCGCGAAAGCGCGCTTGCCCTGGTGCAGGCGCGGCACATCCGCGCACGCCTGCAGGAATTATATCCGGCGATCGCGGTGGAACTGCTCGGCATGACGACCACCGGGGACCGCGAACTGGGCGGGCCGTTGGCCACCATCGGCGGCAAAGGCCTGTTCATCAAGGAACTGGAGGAGGCGCTCGCCGATGGCCGCGCCGACCTCGCCGTGCACTCGATGAAGGACGTGCCCGTGCAGATGCCGGCGGGATTCGTGCTGGCCGCGATCACGGCGCGCGAGGATCCGCGCGACGCCTTCGTCTCCTGCCGCTGGCGCACGCTGGCCGAGCTGCCGCCCGGATCGTGCGTGGGCACCTCCAGCCTGCGGCGCTCCAGCCAGCTGCTGGCGAAGCGGCCGGACCTGCGCATCGAATCGCTGCGCGGCAACGTGCAGACGCGGCTGCGGAAACTGGACGAGGGCGCCTACGACGCGATCATTCTCGCCGTGGCCGGATTGAAACGGCTGGGGCTGGCCCACCGCATCAGTTCCGCGCTGGAGCCGGAGGAGAGCCTGCCCGCCGCGGGCCAGGGCGCGCTGGGACTCGAATGCCGCAGCGACCGCTCCGACGTGGCGGCGCTGCTGGCGCCGCTGGGGGACGCCGGCGCCGCGGCCTGCGTGCGCGCCGAACGCGCCGTCGCGCACGGCCTTGGCGGCAACTGCCAGATGCCGGTGGGCGCGTTCGCCGTTGCCGCCGGATCCGCGTTGCGCCTGCGGGCTTTCGTCGCCAGCCCCGACGGCAAGCAGTATCTCGCGGCGGAACGTGCCGGCGCCGTCGCCGCGCCCGAAGCGCTTGGCCAGGCGCTGGCCGCGGAACTGGTGGACAAGGGCGCAGCCGCGATTCTGGCGGCGATCGGGGCGAAGCCCCGATGAGCGCGCTCGCGGGGCGCGGCATCCTGATCACGCGGCCGGCCCACCAGTCCGCAAGCCTTGCCGCACGTGTGGGCGCCGCGGGCGGCGAGGCGATCCTGTTTCCCGCGCTGGCGATCGCCGGCCTCGACGATCCCGCGCCGCTCCGCGCGCTCGTCGCGCGGCTCGCCGGGTTCGATTGGGCGATCTTCGTCAGCCCTAACGCGGCAAGCCGCGGGCTGGACAGCATTCGCGCGCACGGCGCCTGGCCCCCAGGCCTGCGCGCGGCCGCCGTCGGCCGCAGCACCGTGCGTGAACTCAACCGGCAGGGCATCGAGCAGGTGGTTGCGCCGCACCAGCGCTTCGACAGCGAGGGACTGCTTGACTGCCCGGAACTCGCGCAGGTCGCCGGCCGGCGCATCGTCATCTTCCGCGGGGACGGCGGCCGCGAAACGCTCGGCGACACGCTCGTCGCGCGGGGCGCAACAGTCGAGTACGCGGCGTGCTACCGTCGCGTCCTGCCGGCGGTCGAGCCGTCCGCGTGCGCGGCGTTGCTCGCGCGCTGGACCCGCGGCGACGTGCAGGCCGTTACTGCGGCCAGCACGGAAACGCTCGCCAATCTGTTCACGCTGCTCGGCGCCGAGGGCGCGGCGCGCGTGCGGGCAACGCCGGCGTTCGTGCCGCACGCCCGCATTGCGGAGGCGGCCCGGGCCCTGGGCGTTGCCACCGTCACGGTCACCGCTGCCGGCGAAGAAGGTCTCGTCGCCGGGCTCGTCGCGTGGTTTGCCGGACTGCGGTAAGTTAAAGTTCCGTGCATGACTGATACACCGCCTCCCGTCACGCCGCCGGTCCCCGCGCGTGCCTGGCTGCGCCATCCCGCGACCTGGATCGCGGTAGCCGCAGCGCTGCTGACGATCGCGCAGTGGTACGACGTGCGATCCACGTCGCGCAGCGTGGAAAAGGAACTGGCGCGTCGACTCTCCGAAAGCGAAACGCAGACCCGCGAATCGCGCGCGGTGGCGGAGACTGCGCGCGAGGCCACGCGTGAAATGCAGACCCGGCTGGGCGTGGTCGAAGCGAAGCTCGCCGAATCGCAGAACCAGCAGGTCGCGCTGGAAGCCCTGTACCAGGAACTGTCGCGATCGCGCGACGAATCCGCGCTGGCCGAGGTGGAGCAGACGCTGCTGGTCGCCAACCAGCAGTTGCAGCTGGCCGGCAATGTGAAGGCGGCGCTGATCGCGCTGTCGGCCGCGGATAGCCGGCTTGCCCGGCTCGACCGCCCGCAGCTCGCGCCGCTGCGCAAGGTGCTCGCCCGCGACATCGAGCGGCTGAAGCAGGCGCCGTACGTCGACATCAGCGGGCTTTCGGCGCGGCTGGATGGCCTGCTCGCCGGGCTGGATGCCTGGCCGCTGGCGATGGACGCCCGTCCGCGCGAGGCCGCGGCGAAAAAAGCCGAGGCCAAGGCGGACGCCGCCCCGGCATGGGGGCGGGTGGCCGGCGAGTTCTGGGCGGAACTGAAGAACCTGGTGCGCATCGAGCGCATCGACGGTAACGAGGCCCCGCTGCTCGCCCCGCAACAGGCGTACTTCCTGCGCGAGAACCTGCGGCTGCGCCTGACCGCCGCACGCATCGCGCTGCTCGCCCGCGACGAGAAGAGCTTTCAGGCCGACTTGCGGGCCGCCCGCGACTGGCTCGCGCGGTATTACGACACGCGCAACCCGCAGGTGGCGGCCGCGGCCGTGCAACTGAAACAGTTGCAGGACGCCAGCGTCGCGATCGAGGTGCCCGGCATCGACACCAGCCTCGATGCCGTGCGCAATTACCGGCTGACGCGCGAGAAG
>CAZXNF010000085.1:0-7770 GCA_964641785.1 uncultured Streptomycetaceae bacterium
GCGCGGTGTGGACCTTCGACAACACGACGGGCGACCTCACCAGCGGCGGTTCCGAACTGCCGGGCGTCGGGACCTTCAAGTGGGGCCCAACCCACAGCGGGGTGTACGACGGGCTGGCGCCGACCGTGACGACCGATCCGGCGTCGAACTTCATGACGTGGAACTTCGGCACCCGCGACGCCAACGACAACTCGCCGCGCACCATCGACATCCTCTACACCGTGCGAGTGTCGAACGACCCGTTCGCGGACGGGCTCTTCCTCACCAATCTCGGCCAGCAGTCGGACGAGAACACGGGCGGCACGCCGGTCGGCCTGCAGGACTTGGTGCAGATCAAGCTGAAACAGCCCGAGCTCGAGATCACCGAGGGCATCGTCGCCACCAGCAATGCCGGCGGGACCTTCACCGCCGCGATCGGCGGCGGCGTGACCTGGGCCGCGACCGGCTTCGGCGGCGCGCCGTTCACGGGCACGCTCTCGTCGACGGGGCTCGGTACACCGGTGGACTCCGACCTGAGCGGGATCGATACGAGCGACTTCGTGCGTTACGCGGTCGTGATCGAGAACACGGGCTCGTCCTCGCGCGGGGCGTTCGACGTGGAACTCAAGAACAATATTCCGGCGGGCATGGAGATCGTTCCCGGCAGCCTCAATTTCAAGGTCACGCGCGGCGATGGCGTTGCGCTCGCCTTCCGCGGCATCGACGGCACAGTGCTCGCCACCGAGGCCATGGTGATCGACGCCTTCTTCAACGGCCTTTACGGTGGCGGCATCCAGCTGGACGACGGCGGGACCACCGGCTCGCTGGCGGGAGAGCACGCGACGAACGGCCAGAACATCGCGGTCATCACCTTCGATCTGCGCACGCTGACGACGGTGGAGGCGGGCGACACACTGGTGTCCACCACGACGCTGCTCAATTACGCCAGCGCGGAGGGGTCGGGCAACCACGTGCCGGACACCGATACCGATGATGCACTCGCCACCGCGTTCACGCCGACCGTCACCATTGCGTTCCAGGGCGGCGGTGCGGCCACCGCCGACGACAGCTCGGCCGCGCACACCGGCGGGGCGAACCTCGTGATCGGCGAGAGCATGATCTACGACATCAAGGTCACGCTGGCGGATGGACTGACGCGCAACCTGCGGCTCGACTATCTGCTGCCTTCGGGGCTCATGTTCGACCCGACATTCAACGGCGGGGTGGGTTACGAAGTCATCACCACCGCGGCCGCCAGCAATGGCCAGCTCGCGGCGAATTTCGCTTTCACGACCTTCGATACGACGCCGGCCCTGAGCAACGGCGGCGGCGCCGATGGCGTCGATCCGCGCTTCACCTTCGGCAACACGCTGGTGACCGACAACAGCGCGTCGAACGACAATAGCTTCATCGTCCGGGTCCGCGCGATCGCCTCGAACGTGATCGGCAGTCAGCAGGGGACGGCCCTGGCCAACGACGGCCAGGCGGTCTATCTCGACCCGGACGGCCCATCGGGCGTCGGCGGCGCCACCGACGTGGCGATGAACGCGACCGGGGACCCGGTCATCACCATCGTCGAGCCGACGCTGACCGTCTCCACCGCGGTTTCCCCAGTGGGGGCGCGCGACGCCGCGGACACGGTGCAGTACACCGTCACCATCTCGAACACGAGCGGCGTCAACGCCTACGACATCGACTTCACCGACGTCATCAACGGCAACATCATCTCGACGTCCATCGGCAGCGTGACCTTCAACGCCGGCGTCACGGCGACGCAGGCGTCGCCCGCGGACAACTTCGAGATCGTCGGCACCACGTTGCAGCGCAAGGCAGCCGAGAACATCGATATCGCCAACGGCGGCACCATCACCATCGTGGTCAACGGCACGCTGGACGCCGACGTGATGCCGGGCGACGTCATCTCCAACTCGGCCCACGTGTTCTGGACCAGCCTCGACGGCGTCGACGCCAACGAGCGCAGCGGCGCGGGCGCGACCCCCATTACGACGCTCGACCCAGCCATCCTCAACAACTACGGGCTGGCCTCAGCCGCCGCGCAGACCCAGGTGCCCGACATCGCGGCCACGCAGGTGCTGCACGCCACCAGCGAGACGACGACGTCGGGCGCCAACCTCGGCGTCGGCGAGATCGCCACCTACAAGCTGACCATCACGCTGCCCGAAGGGCAGATGCCAGACTTCAACATCCTGCTGGCGATTCCGCCGGGCATGGCGCTGATTCCGGACGCGTACGGCGTCGGCACGCCCTTCCAGCTCATCACCACTGCGGCCGGCGGGCTCGTGCAGGACTTCGGCGGCATCGTGGCGCCGCCGGTGGCGACCGGCGGTCCCTTCGGCGACGGCACGGACGTCACGCTCGACTTCGCGGCGATCACCGTGACCGGCGACAACAACACCGGCAACAACATCTTCGAACTGCTCTATCAGGCGGTCGTCACGGACATCGTCGGCACCGTCGGCCTGGCGGGCGCGCAGACCGTGCTCGCCATGTCGGGTACCCACAACAACGGCAACGGCGTGGTCTTCAACAAGACGGTGCCGACGGTCAACACGCCGGTCATCGAGCCCAATCTCTTCATCGACAAGAGCGTGGTGGTCAACGGCGCGGGCACCACGGGCGACGCCGGCGACACGGCGGTCTACACCTACGTGATCCGCCACAACGGCGCGGCCGATGCCGGCGGCGACAGCCTGGCCAACGCCTACGAAGTCACCTTCACCGACCCGCTGGCGGCTGACATCACGCCGGGCAGCTTTACCGTGACACACTCGACGCTGGGCAACATCACCGGGCGCTTCGAGGTGGCGGGCGGCCAGCTGCGCACGCAGGCGGGGCAGTCCTTCGACCTGCTGCTGGGCGAGACCGTCACCATCACCTTCAACTCCGTGCTGGCGGACACCGTAACGGACAACGCCACGGTCAACAGCACCGCGACTGTCAACTGGACCAACCTGACCGGCGACAAGACCGCCGTGGGCGGCTACAACCCGACCGCCGTGATCGCCACCGACCGCGAGCGTACTAACTACGCGGTGACCGACGACGCGCCGGCGACCGTGGATCTCAACTACGCGCTGACGAAATCGATCTTCGCGACCTCGTCCGCAGCCACCACACTGAACCATCTCGCCATCGGCGAAACGGTCACCTTCGAGATCGTCGCCACCTTCGCCGAAGGCACGACGACCTCGGTCAACATCCGCGACCAGATGCCGGTGCTGGCGGACGGCACGCGCCTGCAGATCACCGGCGCCGTCATCCAGACCGTCGGCGACAACATCCTGTTCACGGGCCCCGGCGGCGCGCTGGTGGACAGCGATGGCGACACGCTCACCGACCGCGTGAACTTCAACCTCGGCACGGTCACCAATCTCGGCGAAACCGGCTGGGACCCGCTCAGCACCGACAACCAGGTGGTCTTCCGCGTCGCCGCCGTGGTGACCAACACCGCGGACAACCAGGCGGGCGACGCGTTCTCGCCGCCGGCGACACTGACGGTGAATGTGCCTGTGCAGACGTTCGCCGCGAACGTCACGGTCGACATCGTGGAACCCGCGGTGACGATCGACGTGCTGGTCACGCCGCCGCCCGCGCTGACGGCAGGCCAGACCGTCGAGTACACGATCACGCTGACGAACACCAGCGGCCAGGACGCTTTCGATCTGGTCTATACCGACCAGTTGCCGGCCAACCTGCTCATCACTGGCTTCGCACATGTTGGCGGCGTCAACGTCACCGGCGCGCTGACTGGCACGGGCACCGGCAATGTCGGCACCGCCGTGGGCGGCTTCGATCTTGCCAACGGGCAGACGACCGTGTTCAAGGTGACGGCCACGCTGGCCGCCACCATCCCGGACCTGTCCGACGCCACGCAACCGCTTCTGACCTGGACTTCACTCGACGGCGTGGTCGCGGGCGAGCGCAGCGGCGCGGATGGCGTCGGCGGCGCGCTGAACGATTACGCCGCTACCGACGCGCTGCCGGCCGCGCGTCCCGACGTCGACACCACGGTGGAAGACACGCCGGTCAATATCGGCCTCGCAGGCCTGCTGGCCAACGACCAGGCGGGCGACGGCGCGCTGACGCTGACGCAACTCGCCGGCAACTCGCTGGTGCTCGGCGTCGCGACTGGTCCCTTCGCCACCGGCAGCGGCGGCACCATCGCCTACGACGGCACCCAGTTCGTGTATACGCCGACCGCGGATTTCGCGGGCAGTGACCGCTTCAGTTATCAAGTCACCGACGCCAACGGCGACGTGAGCACGACCACCGTCACGATCACCGTGACGCCGGTCAACGATGCGCCCGTCTTCACCGGCCTCAACGGCGGCAACACCTTCAGCGAGAACGGCACGGCGATCGTCGTCGATGCGGACGTGACCATCGCCGATCCCGAGCTCGACGTCGCCGGCCGCTACGAGGGCGCGATCCTGACCGTCGCGCGACAGGGCGGCGCAAACGCGCAGGACCTGCTCAACGTGTCCGGCACCTTTGCGATCGTCGCCGGCAATCTCGAGTTCGACCCGGATGGTCCCGGCGGGGTCGCGCCGACCGTGATCGGCACCGCGACGAGCGTGGGCGGCACGCTCACCATTACCTTCAACGCGGCGTCCACGCCCGCGCTGGTCGATCAGGTCGCGCAGTCGATCACCTACTTGAACAGCAGCGACAACCCGCCGGCCGGCGTGACGCTGGCCTACACGCTGAACGACTCGAACACCGGCGCCGGCGGCACCGTGGCCCAGGGCACCGGCGGCGCGCTCATCGCCAGCGGCGTCGCGACGGTCACCATCGGCCAGATCGACGACGCGCCGGTCAACACGGTGCCGGGCGCGCAGACGGTCAACGAAGACACGCCGCTCGCCATCCCGCTGTCCATCGCGGACATCGACGCCAACGCCGGGAACATGACCGTCACGCTCACGGTCGGCAACGGCATGCTGACGGTCGGCGGCGGGGGCGCGGCAGTGGTCGGCGGCAACGGCACCGGCACGGTGACGATCACCGGCACGGTCGCCGACGTCAACACCAAGCTCGCGACGCTGGTTTACAACGCCACCGCGCAGTTCAACGGCGGCGACACGCTGACCATCAACACCAACGACAACGGCAACACCGGCAGCGGCGGGCCGCTGTCCGACAACGACACGGTGGCCATCACGATCGGTGCGATCAACGACGCGCCGCTGTTCTCCGGCATCGTATCGCCGACGCCCGGGGACCAATTGGTGCCCAGCCTGTTCCTGCCGACGACCACACTCGCCGATCCGGACCTCGACGTGCATGGCGGCTACGAAGGCACGACGCTGGTGATCGCGCGCAACGGCGGCACGAACGCCTTCGACACCTTCGGCGTATTGGCCGGCGGGCCGTTCGCCATCGCCGGCGGCAACCTCACCTACGATCCGGACGGCCCCGGCGGAGTTGCGCCGTTCGCGGTGGGCACGATCTCCACCGCGGGCGGCACGCTGGCGATCACCTTCAATCCCGCGGCGACGCCCGCGATCGTCGACGCGCTGCTGCAGAACCTCACCTACGTGAACGTGGATCCGGGGCTGCCCGGCGGCGGCGGCATCAACGTGACGCTCGACCTGACCTTCAACGACCGCAACAACGGCACCGGCGCCGGCGGCACGGTGGACCAGGGCAGCGGCGGGGCGCTGATCGACGCGCAGCAGGTGGTGGTCAACATCGCGCCGCGCAACGATGCGCCGGTGATCGCCAGCCTCGACGACAGTACCTATACGCAGGGGACCGGTCCGCGGCCCATCGACGGCTCGGTCAACATCTCTGATGTGGACTCGCCGGACTTCAACGGCGGTTCGCTCACCATCGACCTCGGCGTTACCGGCCTCCCGGGCGACGAACTGGGCATCGACACGACGCCCGGCCGCAGTCCCTTTAGCATCGCCGGCGGCGTGCTGTCCTACGATGCGGACGGCGCCGGTCCGGGCCTGCCGGTGGCCATCGGCACGGTCGCCGGCGGCAGCGGCGTGCCCCTCGTGATCACCTTCACCTCCACGGCGGTGACACCGCTGGTGGCACAGCAACTCGTCAACAGCATCACCTTCGGCGGCGTTGCCACCCCGGCGCTGGGCCTGCGCACGGTGACCTTCACCCTGGTGGACGGCGACGGCACGGCGAACGGCGGCAGCGACACCTTCGTGGACACGCTCAACCTCACGGTCGTGCCGCCGCCCGCCTTCGTGCCCTTCCTGCCCGATGACGACGATGAACATTGGCAGCTTGAGGAGGTGCGGTTCGAGCCGTTCCAGCTGAAGGGCCTGTCGGATTTCGAGCCCCTGCTGTCCATGGACCCCGCGCCGCGCGTCCTTGAATCCACCGACCGCGGCTTCCCGGCCGAGCGCATGTTGCTCGCCTCGCTCACCAAAGATGGCTCGAGCGTGAGCGGGCAGCAGAAGGGCGGCGAGCAACTGCTGGTCAACCGGGGCGTGCCCAATGGCAACGTGCCTGCCGGCCAGCCCTTCCAGATGATGATGCCGCGCGACGCTTTCGGCAGCACCAGCCGGTTGATCGTGCAGCTCGACGCCGTGCAGTCCGACGGCTCGCCGCTGCCCGGCTGGCTGTCCTTCGACCCGGTGTCCGGCATGCTCGCCGGGACGCCGCCCGCGGACGCGAACCAGATCGTCAACATCAGCCTGCGGGCGCGCGACAACGACGGCCGCGAGGCGCAGACGAACTTCCGCATCCAGGTGCAGGGCGTGCCGGGTGGCGCGGCTGCCGCCCCGCCGCCCGCCCTGCCGCAGGCGTTCTTCGCGCCCGAGGGCCTGCCGACCCTGGCGACGCAGTTCGAAAACGAGCGGCCGGTGCGCGATCCGCTGCTTGCGCGCATACTCGCGCCCGCCGCGAACGACCCGGTCAACGAAAATGCCGCAGCTGCGGTCCCGGTGCCGGCCATGCGCGTGGCGGCCGGCGCCCGCTAGAAGCTAGAAGCAGAGTCCCATGAAAATCATTCCCCACCCGCTGCGGCGGTCCGTCGCCGCCGTGCTGGCCACGGCTTTCGTGACGACCGGCTGCGCCGTCATCCCCAATCCGTTCACGCGCGACCAGGTGCAGAACCGCGCGCGCGAGGACTTGAAGCGCATCGCCGACGAGCAGGACGCGATGGTGGCCCCGCTGACGCTTGGAGACGCGACCGCGCGCGCCGTCAAGTACAACATGGAGTACCGCGTCCGCCTGATGGAAGAAGCGGCGGCCAACCGACAGCTCGACGTGGCCCAGTTCGACCTGCTGCCCAAGCTCACCGCCAACGCGGGCTACCTGTGGCGCAACAACGAGGCCTTCAGCTTCGGCGTGCAGCCGAACGGCCAGGTCACCACCAGCCCGTCCACCGCGCAGGAGCGCATCCGCAACGTCGCCTCGCTCGAGTTCAGCTGGAGCATCCTCGATTTCGGGGTGAGCTATTACCGCGCGAAGCAGCTCGCCAACCAGACGCTGATCGCGGACGAACGCCGCCGCAAGGCCCTGCAGAACCTGGTGCAGGACACCCGTTACGCATGGTGGCGGGCGGAGGGCGCGCAGCGCCTGCTGCCGGAGATCGACGGGCTGCTCGACGAAATCAGCCAAGTTAACGCCCGCACCCGCCTGATCGAGGCGCGCCGCCTGCTGCCGCCGCTGCAGATCGCGGCCTTCCGCCGGTCGCTGCTGGACCTCGAGCAGCAGGTCGCGCTGCGCCGGCAGGAGCTGGTGCAGGCGAATCTTGATCTCGCGGCGCTGATGAACCTGCGGCCCGGGCTGCCGCTGTCGGTG
>CAZXNF010000085.1:7780-8787 GCA_964641785.1 uncultured Streptomycetaceae bacterium
CGCGCGAGGCGCTGGAGCCGATCGCCATCGAGAACCGGCCGGAGCTGCGCGAGGAAGGCTACAAGCTGCGCATCACGCAGGACGAGGCGAAGAAGCAGATCCTTTCCCTGCTGCCCAACTTCGGCGTCACCTTCGGCGGCTACTACGACAGTAACCGCTTCCTGGTGAACAATTCCTGGGCGGGCGGCGGCTACAACATCGCCTGGAACCTGGTGCGCGCGTTCTCGATCCCGGCGCAGCAGCGCGCGTCCAAGGCGCAGGAAGCCATCGACGAAACCCGGCGCGTGGCGGTTACCACCGCGATTCTCGCGCAGACCCAGATGTCGGCGGTCCGCTACGCCCTGCTGGCCGGCGAATACCGCGTGTGGGATTCCGCGGCGCGTGACGACGGGCGCATCGTCGATTACCTCACGTCCGCCCGCATCGTGGGCCTCGAGACCGAGCTCGAAGTGGTGCGAGCGCGGGCGCGCCTGATCAACACCAAGGTCAATCGCGACCTCGTGTACGCCGCGCTGCAGGCGGCGATGGGCCGTGTCTACACCTCGGTCGGCCTCGACAGCCTGCCGGAAGAGCTGGCGAGCCACGATCTGCCGGAGCTCGCCCGCGAGCTGTCGACGCGGATGGCGGCCTTCGAGCAGGCCAATTTCGTGGCGCAAGAGCCGCTCGACTTCGTGCGCGTGCGCATGCAGCCGGTGCAGGGCATCCAGGACGCCGGTGACGACGGCGCGCGTATTTTCGAAAGCGGCATGCAGCGTATCGTGCGGCTGTCGCGCATTCCCGTTACCACCACCGAGGCCTCGCCCTTCACGGTAACGTCGGCGCTCAAGCTGGAGGAGCCGAAAGAGGGCGCGCGGCAGGCGCTGCTGACCGTCGCCGTGACCGACCCCGCCGGCAAGACGCTCGCCAGTGCCGAGCAACGCTCCACGCTGGTCGATCCGCTGACGCCGGAACAGTGGCGCGCGCTCGGCGAGAGCGCGGGCTATCGCATCGTCGAACCGCTGCGCCGC
>CAZXNF010000085.1:8797-10161 GCA_964641785.1 uncultured Streptomycetaceae bacterium
CGCCGCCTCGTCGTCGCCGAGGCCGGCGCGCGTCGCAGCGCAGCGGTAACGGCCGCTGCGGGCGCCGCGGCCGGCACGCCCGCCACGGCCCCGGCCGGGCTTCCCCTTCGCTGATTTCGGTGCCTCACTTCGGACCATGATGAAACGCTTCTTTTCCCTGCTGACCTTCACCCTCTTCACCCTGGCAGCACCGGGTTTCGCGTTCGCGCAGGCCGCAGTCCCCGCCGCGGCTGCCAAGCCCCCGCCCGCGGCCGCCGAGGAAGTCTCCGCGCTCATCTCCGCGGACCAGGAGGCCACGCTGTCCTCGCAGATGGCGGGCCGCATCAAGCGGGTCAATGTCAACATCGGCCAGGGTTTCGGCCGCGGCACCGTGCTGCTCGAATTCGACTGTCCGGAGCAGGAAGCGCGCTTCCTCGCCGCGCAGTCGGAGCTGGTGGGCGCGCGCGAGACGCACACCGCCAAGCTGCGCCTGCAGGGGCTGGGTGCTGCCGGCGAACTGGAAGTCACGCTCGCCGCCGCGGCGGTCGAGAAGGCGCGCGCGCAAATGGCGGTGGCGGAAGCGCAGACGGGGTTCTGCAAGGTCACCGGGCCGTACGCGGGTCGCGTCGCCCGCCTCAAGGTCAAGGCCTTCGAGACGGTGGGCGCGGGCCAGCCGCTGATGGACGTCGTCAGCCAGTCGCGCCTGAAGGCGCAGTTGCTGGCGCCGGCGGCGTGGCTGGCCTGGCTCAAGCCCGGCCTGCCGGTGAATATCAAGATCCGCGAAACGGGACGCGAGTACCCGGCGAAGGTCGCGCGCATCAACTCGCGGGTCGATGCCGTCAACCAGGCGATCGAGGTCGAGGTCCAGTTCGACGGCCGGGCGTCCGCGGGCCTCTTGCCCGGCATGGTCGGCGTGGCCACGTTTCCCGGTCGCCCGTAGCGCGTCCGCGCTGCGGGCGAGGTAATGGGCAATGGGTGAAGGGTGATGGGTGAGGCGCTAAGCTTTGACCCATTACCCTTCACCCTTCACCCATTGCCCATCACGATTCACCCATGTCCACGCCCAGCCCCGAAATCGCGCTGCTCGAACTCGAGCGGCGGCTGCGCGCCTGCCGCTCCGGGCGCGAGGTCGGCTTCGTCGCGGTCAACGACACGGCGGCCCTGCTGCGCTTCGAACAGGCCGTGCTGCTCGAACGCGATGCGCTGGGCCGGCTGGCGGTCGGCGCCGTGTCCGGCCTTGGCGAGGCAGAGGCCGCCAGTCCCTACGGCCAGTGGCTCGCGCAGTCGGCGGAGGCGCTGCTGGCGGGCGCCCCCGGCGTGCGTGCGGTCACGGCGGCCGATCTCCCGGCGGCGCTCGCCGCCGACTGGCCCGAGTTCTCCCTCTC
>CAZXNF010000086.1:0-10124 GCA_964641785.1 uncultured Streptomycetaceae bacterium
TCGCCGCATTGATCCAGAACACCACCGACAGCGTCGCCAGCGCGGCAACGTAACCGAACACGCTGGGCGCCACCAGTCGCGTCAAATGGCTGACGGTGAAGTGCAGGCCCAGCGCCTCGCCGGAGGGGCCGCCCGCCGCATGGGCTGGGCGGGAGCCGCGAACGCGGGGAGCGCGCCTAAGCGCCGACCCGCCCGCGCTGCGCGGCATCGAAGATCTGCGCGGCGGCGGCCTGCGTCAGCGGCACGGGGTTGCCGCCGGCCGACGGGTCCGCCACGGCCATCTCGGCGATCAGGTCGGCCTGCCGCGCGTCCACCCCCAGTTCCGGCAGGGTGTGCGGCACGCCGACGTCCGTCCGCAATTGCAGTACGAAGGCGAGAAAGCTGTCGAAGCCCGGCGCGGGCAGCCCAAGGTAGGCGGCAAGCCGCGTGATGCGCGCGTCGATCGCGGCGCGGTTGAACGCCAGCACGTACGGCATGAAGGTGGCGTTGGTCATGCCGTGGTGGGTGTTGTAGAGCGCGCCGACCGGGTGCGACAACGCGTGCATGCCGCCCAGCCCCTTCTGGAACGCGGTGGCGCCCATGGCGGCGGCGGCCATCATGTCCGCGCGGGCTTCGAGGTCGCCGGGCGTACGCACGGCGCGCACGAGCGCGCCCGCCACCAGCCGCATGCCCTCGACGGCAATGCCGTCCGCCAGCGGGTGGAATCCCGGCGCGCAATACGCTTCCAGGCAGTGCGAGAGCGCGTCCATGCCGGTGCCGGCGGTGATTACCGCGGGCATGCCGACCGTCAGCTCCGGATCGCACACCACGGCGCGCGGCATCATTTTCGGATGGAAGATGATGCGCTTGGTGTGCGTGCGCTCGTCGGTGATGACGCCGGCGCGGCCGACCTCGGAGCCGGTGCTGGCGGTCGTCGGCACGGCGATCACCGGCGCGATGCCGGCGGGATCCGCGCGCGTCCACCAGTCGCCGATGTCCTCGAATTCCCAGACCGGCCGCGTCTGGCCGCTCATGAAGGCGATCAGCTTGCCCATGTCGAGCCCGCTGCCGCCACCGAAGGCCACCACGCCGTCGTGCCCGCCGGCGCGGTAGGCCGCGAGCCCCGCGAGCAGGTTCGCTTCCACCGGATTGGACTGGATATCCGAGAACACTTCCACGCCGAGCCCGGCGCCGCGCAGGACCGCGACCGCCGTGGCCGTGATCGGCGCGCGGGCGAGCCCGCTGTCGGTCACGAGCAGCGGGCGGGCGATGCCCTCGGCGCGGCACAGCGCCGCGAGCTCCTGTATGCGGCCGGCGCCGAACTTGATGGCGGTGGGGTAGTTCCAGTTGGATGTCGGGCTCATGCGGCGGTGTCGTATCGAAGGTGGAAGGATTTGGGGCGCGTCAGGGTTTCGTAGCCGACGCGGGAGAGCGTGACGCCGCGGCCGGTGTTCTTCACGCCGGTCCAGGCGAGCGCGGGGTCGAGGGCGTCGCAGCGGTTCATGAACACGGTGCCGGTCTCGACGTCCGCGCCGATACGTTCGGCGGCGTCGAGATCGCGCGTCCAGATCGACGCCGTCAGGCCGAACTCGCTGTCGTTCATCAGGGTGACGGCTTCGGCGTCGTCCGCCACGGGCATGATGCCGACCACCGGGCCGAAGCTTTCTTCGCGCATCACCGACATGCGGTGATCTACACCGGTCAGCACCTGCGGCGCGAGGTAGGCGCTGCCGGGGGCGTCCGCTGGAAACGCGCTCGCGTCGATGAGGGCCTGCGCGCCCATGCGCACCGCCTCGGCGATCTGGCCGCGGACGAAAGCGGCCGCCGCCGGCTTGATGACGGGGCCGAGGGTCGTCGCCGCTTCCAGGGGATTGCCCAGCACGTACTGCCGCGTCAGCGCGACGAAGCGCTCGACGAACTCGGGATACACCGCGCGCGCCACGTAGATGCGCTCGATGCCGCAGCAGCTCTGCCCGGAGTTGAAGTAGCTGCCGTCCACGAGGTTCTCGACGGCGTACGCGAGGTCCGCGTCCGCGCGCACGTACGCCGGGTCCTTGCCGCCGAGCTCCAGCCCGACGCCGAGGAAATGCCCGGCCGCCGCGGCTTCCATCGCCCGCCCGCCGGCGACCGACCCGGTGAAGTTGACCTGGTGCACCCGCCCGGAAGCGATCACGGCCGCCGTCTGCGGATGATCCATCAGCAGGTTGTGAAAAAGCCCCTCGGGCAGGCGGGCGCGGCGGAAGGCCTCCGCGAAGCGCTCGCCGACGAGGAGGGTCTGTGTGGCGTGCTTGAGGACCACGCTGTTGCCGGCCATCAGCGCCGGGATGATCGAGTTGACGGCCGTAAGATAGGGGTAGTTCCACGGCGCGATGACCAGCACGGTGCCCAGCGGCTCGCGCCGGATGGCGCGGCGGAACCCGGCCTTGGGCGCGATGGCGATCGGCGCCAGCGCTTCCGCGGCAATCGCGATCATGTGGCGGGCGCGGTCTTCGAAGCCGCGCAGTTCGCCGGCGCCGTAGCGCACCGGCCGGCCCATCTGCCAGGCCAGCTCCGGCACGATGTCCTCGCGCATCGCGAGCATGGCCTCCACGGCGGCGGTGCAATAACCCGCCCGCTCCGCCACGGGCACGCGCTTCCATTGCGCCTGGCTGGCGGCCGCGGCGGACAGGGCGGCCTCGACGTCCGCCGGCGACGCATATCGGCGCTCGGCGTAAACGCGGCCGTCCACGGGAGAAACGAGTTGTATCGGTGTGCTCATGATGCCTTCAGTAGCGTTCAAAGCCGCGCCGCAGCTCCCAGTCGGTCACGCGGCTGTCGTATTGCTGCTGCTCCCAGTCCGCCGCATGCGCGTAGTGCTCGACGACCTCGTCGCCGAACGCCTGGCGCAGCATGGCCGAGGCCTTCAGCGCCACGGTGGCGTCGCGCAGCGTCCGCGGGATTTCCGGCAGGGCGTCGCCGTTATAGGCGTCGCCGGTGTAGGGCGCGGGAAGACTCAACTTCTCGTCGATCCCGGCGAGCCCGGCCGCGATCAGCGCGGCGAACGCGAGATACGGATTGAGGTCCGCGCCGCCGATGCGGCACTCGATGCGCGTCGCCCGCGTGCCCTCGGCGCACAGCCGGAAGCCGGCGGTGCGGTTGTCGCGGCTCCAGATCGCGCGCGTTGGCGCGAAGGTGCCGGCCTGGAAGCGCTTGTAGGAGTTGATGTAAGGCGCCAGAAAACAGGTGATGTCGCTCGCGTAGCGGACCTGGCCGGCGACCCACGCGCGCATCAGCGCGGACATGCCGAACTCCGCGCCGGGTTCGTGAAAGAGAGACGCCTTGCCGTCGAGGTCCCACAGGGAGTTGTGGATGTGGCTGCTCGAGCCGGCGGTGTCGTTGCGCCATTTCGCCATGAAGGTGATCGACTTGCCCTGCAGCAGCGCGATCTCCTTGCAGGCGTTCTTGATGATGCTGTGGCGGTCGGCCATCACGAGCGCGTCGGCATAGCGCACGTTGATCTCCTCCTGCCCCGGCCCCCACTCGCCCTTGGAGTTCTCCACCGGGATGCCGGCCGCCTGCAGGTGCTTGCGGATCGCGCGCATGACCGGCTCTTCGCGCGTGGTCTGCAGGATGTGATAGTCCTCGGGATAGAGGCTCGCCGCCTTGGGGTTGACGTAGTGGCGGGCGTGGATCGCCTCGTAGCTCTCGTCGAACAGGTAGAACTCCAGCTCGGATGCGAACATCGCCGAATAGCCGCGCGTGCGCAGCCGTGCCAACTGCTTTTTGAGGATGGCGCGCGGGCTGTGCGGCAGGTCGTGGTGGTGATGGTCGAGCACGTCGCACAGCACCAGCGCCGTCCCCTCCAGCCAGGGCACGACGCGCAGCGTGGCGAGATCGGGCTTCATCACGAAGTCGCCATAGCCCTGGCCCCAGCTCGCGGCGGCGTAGCCCGGCACCGGCTCCATGTCGATATCGTTGGCGAGCAGGTAGTTGCAGCAGTGCGTTTCCTCGTGGCCGCTCTCGAGAAAGAACTCCACCTGGAAGCGCTTGCCGATCAGCCGCCCCTGCATGTCCACCATGCAGGCGATCACGGTGTCGATGGCGCCGGATTCGGCCATGCGGCGCAGTGCTTCGAGGGTCAGGGGCGCATTCATTGCGGGATTCCTTGTCAGCATTCAGGAGGCGGCAACCGGGCCGTGCACGGTGGCGAGCGCCGGGCGCAGCGCAGCGCACAGGCGATCCGCCCACGCGCCCTGCCCGTGCGGGTCCGCGATGCCGTCGTTGCGTACTTCGATCATCACGCAGGGCAGGCCCGCCGACTGCGCGTGCCGCTCCAGCGTGTGGTACACGCGGTCGCGCGGTGAGTAGGGTTCATTATCGCCGACGCAGAGGCCCGGCTGCGCGCTGAAGTCCCGCAGCAGGGCATCCGCCAGCCGGCGGTCGCGATCCGAGAGGACGCCGATATGCCAGGGCCGGGAGACGCCGCGATACACCGGCGTGAAAGAGTGGATGGTCGCCACCGCGGTGGCGTGGCCGCGGGCCGCGCGCTCGCGCACCAGCGCGGCGAGCGCCGCGTGAAACGGCCGGTACACCTCGCGCTCACGATGCCGCCGTTCGAACTGCGGCAGATTGGCGTTGCCGGGGATCGGGGTGTCTTCGCTCGCATCGACGATGGAGTCGGGGGCGTCCACCGGCCGGTTCACGTCCAGTACGAGCCGGGAGTACGTCGCGTGCACCAGCGGCGCGTCGAGGCGGCGCGAACACTCGAGGGCAAGGGCGAGCGCGCCGATATCCCAGCCGATGTGCCGCTCGAGGTCCGCCCGTGCGAGCCCGAGCGAGTCGAGGTGCGGCGGCACGGCGCTGGAGGCGTGTTCGCACACCAGCACGATGCCGGCGCGGCCGTCGGGATTGACGACCGCGACCGGGGCTTCGTACAGCCCCGGGGCGACCTTGGTCTGGGAAGGAACGGCGGGCTCCGATCAGTCGTGGCGGGCCGGCGCGGCCCCAGCGGGGGCGGGCTCGCCGAGCATCGAATCATGCGCCGCCCGGGCGCGCTGCGCTCCAGTCAGACGGAAGTACGCATAGCCCGCGGCCATCAAACCGCCGAACAACGCGGCGATCACGGGGTTGAACAGCGTGATCGCGACCAGCGCACCGCTGGCCGACACCGTCGCGAACAGCGGAAACAGCGGGTACACCGGCGCCCGGAACGGGCGCACGAGCGCGGGCTCGGTGCGCCGCAGCCGGAACAGCGCAAGCATGCTGATGATGTACATGACGAGCGCCCCGAACACCGCCATGGTCACGATGTTGGCGGTGAGCGTCTGGCCGCCGATCTTCACGACCTCGTCGCTGAAAATGGCGGCCACGCCCACCACGCCGCCGGCGATGATGGCCCGGTGTGGCGTGTGAAAGCGCGGATGAAGCGTGGCGAAGAACGGCGGCAGGTAGCCGGCGCGCGCCAGCGCATACCATTGCCGGGAGTAGCCGAGGATGATGGCGTTGAAGGAGGCGACGAGCCCGAACAGGCCGAGCCACACCAGCATGGTGAGCCAGCCGCTCGCCTCGCCGACCACCGCCTTCATCGCCTGCGGGAGCGGATCGTTGATGTTGGCGAGCTTGGTCCAGTCCCCCACGCCGCCGGCAAAGATCATCACACCCAGCGCCAGCGCGACGAGCGTCAGGATGCCGGTGATGTAGGCCACCGGGATCGAACGCTGCGGGTCCCGGGCCTCTTCCGCGGCCATCGCAACACCCTCGATGGCGAGAAAGAACCAGATCGCGAACGGGATCGCGGCAACGATGCCGGGGATGGCAGCCGCGGAGAAGCTCTCGGCGCCGGCCCAGCCCCCGGCCGTGAAGTTCAGCATCGAGAAGCCGGGCGCGACCACGCCCATGAACACCAGCAGTTCGAACACGGCGATCAGCGTGATGGCCAGCTCGAAGGTGGCGGCGACGCGGACGCCGACGATATTGAGCGTCATGAACACGACGTAGGCGCCGACCGCGGCGAGCTTGGGATCCACCGCGGGGAACTGCACGTTCAGGTAGGCGCCGATCGCCAGCGCAATCGCGGGCGGCGCGAATACGAACTCGATCAGCGTCGCCGCGCCGGCCACATAACCGCCGGTCGGGCCGAACGCGCGTCGCGCGTAGGCGAAAGGACCGCCGGCATGCGGAATCGCGGTGGTGAGTTCGGTAAAGCTGAAGATGAACGTGGTGTACATCGCGGCCACGAACAGCGTGGTCACGAGAAAGCCGAGTGTGCCGGCCGAGGCCCAGCCGAAGCTCCAGCCGAAGTATTCGCCGGAGATGACGAGGCCCACCGCGATCCCCCACAACTGCAGCGTGGACAGGGTCTTGCGCAGTTGCGGAGAACCGGGGATGGCGCTCATGGCGGATCAAAAAGTCCTGACGGGTGGCCGGAAACCGGCGGCAGCGGAGAGGCGGTCCTGTGACCGCCTCTCCGGACTACTTCGCGCGCAGGAAATCGCTCACCCGCAGCAGCACGAACTCGGTGTCCTCGTGCTTGCCGATCTCCCGGCCGCCGCCAACCAGGAAGTTGTTGTCGTTGCCGACGATGATGTGGTCGGCATCGACGACGTCCACGTTCTCGATGCACCAGAAGGGCATCGTGAAGCGGCCCGCGGTAACGCCCTGCTTGGCGCGCTTGTCCGGGTCGGCGATGTTCAGCAGATCGATGTAGCCGATCTTGCGCACGGTGCCGTCGGGCGCGGTGCCGCCGAGGTCAATCTTGTAAACGCGCTTGAACTGGGCCGGCGCATTGAAGCAGTCGGCGCGCGCCGGGCCGTTGCAGGCGAGTTCCGGGATGCCCTCGCGGTTGTCGCGCTCGATGATCAGCGCGGTGCTGGCGTCGATCATGTTGAAGTCGCCGATGTTGTTGCCGTTGACTTCAAGCTGGTAGCGCCAGGAGCGGCCGGTGTAGGCGGTCTTCTGCACGTCGAACTCGAGAATGCGCAGCACCTCGCGGCCTTCGCGCGTCTCCCAGCCTTTCGCTTCCGCATCCCAGATCGGGCCTTCGAGCAGCGGATAGAGGAAGCGGCCGTCGGGCGAGGCCGCCATGCCCTCAAAGCCCCGCGAACGGCGCGCGACGGTGTTGAACTGGCCGGGCACCGAGGGCGTCGTCACGGCGTAGTGGTCCGGCGAACGCACGACGCGGCCGTCGATCATCGTTTCGAAGATGCCGGTCACCTTGCCGTTGCGGTCGGCGCGGATCAGGTACGGGCCGAGCTCGTCGCCGAACCAGAAGTTGTCGCCGATCAGCTGGATCGACTCGATGTCGAGATCGGCCCCGGTCAGGTAGCGCGTCTTGCTGGCGGCGTTGACCACGTTGAACGGCAGGATGTTGTCCGGGTCATGCAGGAACACCGTGCGCAGCAGGACGATCTGGTGCTTCTGCCAGTCGAAGCGCACGTGATAGAACATCAGCATCGCATCGGGCGAGTTGGCGCGGGTGCCGAACCCGTTGTCGCCGGTGACCCACGCGGTGCCATCCTTCATCCACTTCACGCCCGAGAAGCCCTGTACCGCCTGGCCGGTGAACGGCGAGTTGATGCCGGTCACGCGCGGCGCCTTGGGGTCGGACAGGAACGAGATGCCCTCGACCGAGCCGAGTTGGTCGCGGCGCCGTCCGTCCGCATGCGTGAAGCGGCCGGAGACGGCCATGGATGCCGGCGCATCGGACGGCGGCTTCGCATACGTCGCCGCGGGGAGGATCGCCTGCCCGGCGAGCGTTGCGGGGAAGGGCTGGGCGGCATGGGCCGCGGGCAGCGTCATCAGGGCAGCGGCCAGCGCCGTGGCAAAGCCAGCGACCGGGCGGACGAGCGTGGGGAATCGGAACCTCATGGAAGAGCTCCTGTCGGTAAACCGTTGGGGGCCTGCGGGCCTGCGGGCCTGCGGGCCGGCGCGCGCGAAGCGCGCCGGGAGCAGGGTTGACGCCGTGTTGGGTGAACCGGAAACCGTGCGCGGCTTACAGCTCTTCGAGCGTCGCCATGGTGATGTTCTTCCAGATCATCGGCGGGCGGCCCTGGCGCAGTTCGACCAGGTACACCTCGTCGTTGGCCTGACGGACGCGGTTCAGTGCTTCCTCAGCGCCCAGTCCGAGTAGCTCGGCCATGATCTGCGGGTTGCTGCCACCGTGGCCGACGATCAGGATCGTGCCGCCGTTCTTGTGTCGGGACAGGATGTCGCGGGTGGCCGCGCCGACGCGCTTCCACTGGTCACCGAGCGCCTCGCCACCGTCGAGCGAATCATCGGCGATGCGTATCCGCTTGCGGTACTCGGCCGACATCTCGGCGTTGTTCTTCGGGTCATCAACGATGCCTTCAAACTTGCCGTGGTTGCGCTCGTTCAGGCCGGTAATGGCGGTCTGCTTGATCCCGGTGAAGCCCTCGGCGGTCTGCCGGGTGCGCACCAGCCCTGCGGTGTAGATGTGGTCGATCTGGACGCCGCGCATCCGCTCTACGAGAGCGGCTGCCTGCTTGCGACCGGTCTCGTTCAGGGAATTGTCGGTCGAACCCTGCACCCGCATCGCGACGTTCCAGTCGGTGATGCCATGGCGGGCGATATAGACACGCAGGACGTTGTCGGCGGCGAACAGCGGCGCGGTGACAGCCAGCACCGAGACGGCGACGATCAGTTGCGCGAGCTTGCGGGCGGGGAACATGGATGCGTTTCCTCTATCGGGGTGACGGGGGCGGACAGCGGGAAATGGGTTTTGTCAGGGCAGACACCTGACGGGACGCGACGTTAAGCCGCCCGGGTGCGCGCCGCTATCGGATTTCGGCAGCCGAAAACAACGTCGTGACCGGGGGTTTTCCCTGGTCGGAAGCCAGAGGCACCCTCCCTCGACCGGGATGGTCCGGGTATTGCTAGACTGGGCAACCTGGGAATTGCTGAAAATCAATCTGTGGCGACGCTCGGTCCATCACTGTCAATAATCGGCAACCTTTCACTGCTACGCTTCGTCCCGATCGCCGGAACTATCCTCCCGCATGCCCCCGCCCCCTCAGCCTGATGCTGCGCCCGTCGCTTCGTTTCGGTGCCTCGATGCACAGGAACAGGCCGGCGTACTCACGGGCTGGAACCAGGCGTATTGGCAGCTTTCGCGGGGCGCCTTCGCGGGGGCGGTGGACGCGGTCAGCGTTGATGGCGCCTATGTGTTCCTGGAATCGGCCAACCGTGCCCTCCTCCAGCGCGGCTGTCTCGCGCTGGGCGCTTTTGCGGTTGCGGTGCCGATCCGGCTCGGCGGCGCGGCGCGGTTCTGCGGTACCACATGCTCGCTTGATCAGGCCTATGTCTATTCCGGACGCGACGGCTTCGAATTCTGCTCGCCCGCCGATCACCAGGTAGCCGGTATCGCCCTTGCGCCCGATCTGGTGGCGGCCGTCGCCGGCGCGCGCGGTCACCCGCTGCTGCCGGACGCCGCCGCGGCCCAGGCGCATGTCCGCTCCGCCGATCCGCTGGCGCTCAACACGTTGCGGCAACTCGTGGTGGGCCTCATCGATGCGTTCTCGTCGAACCCCGTCCTGGTGACCAACCGGCATGCCCGCGCCGCGTTGAAGGACGCGATCATCGCCAATGTGTGCGACCTGCTGGAAGAACCCGGACAGGTGGTGACACCCCGGATCCACCTGCGCGGACGCTGGGCCATGGTCGCCCGTGCGCGCGAACTGATCGAGGCCAATCCGCACGAGCCGATTACCGTGGCCGAGCTCTGCAGCCGGCTCGATGTCAGCCGCAGGACCCTGCAGTACTGCTTTCAGGACGTGCTCGGGATGCGCCCGATCGCCTACCTGCGCGCGATGCGCCTGAATCGCGCGCGGCAAGCGCTGCAGTCGGCCTCGTCGGTGACCGACGCGGCGCTCGACTGGGGCTTTTGGCACCTCGGTCAGTTCGCGGCGGACTACCGCCAGATGTTTGGCGAGCGGCCTTCGGAGACCCTGCAGAACGCCCGGCGCGGCGGTACCCGCTAAGTCTTTCCCCGATCCGGTGTCAGCGCGGGAGGCTGCTGCTGGTCGGCGCTTTGATGCTCACGCTTTCCCCCGCCGCGCGCTTCCCTTCCGGCTCAACACCCCACCGGCCCCCAGCATCGCCGCATTGATCCAGAACACCACCGACAGCGTCGCCAGCGCGGCAACGTAACC
>CAZXNF010000087.1:0-10095 GCA_964641785.1 uncultured Streptomycetaceae bacterium
CACGCCTTTTTCGCAGGGCACGAAGATCATGCCGGCCGGGCACAGTTCCGCCGCGTAGTTGGCATCGTGGCTCGCGCCGGAGGGCAGGCGCAGGTTCGTGAAGCCGAGCGTTTGCGCGGACTGCTCGACGGCATTCACGATGTCTTTGTTGAATACGCGGGGGTCGGAGCGCAGCGTCGGTGTGATCTGGTAGGTGCAGGTCTTGAGCGTTTTCCTGATCAGCGGCTCCACGGCGTTGCCGAGCGCTTCCACGCGCGCGAGGTCGGGGTGGCGCAGGTCCACCGAGAACAGCACGTGGCTGGCGACCGAGTTGGGCGAGTTGGGGGTGACCTGCAGGCGGCCGACGGTGAGGCGGGTCACGTCGGTGGGGTCCTGCGCGAGTTCAGTGATGGCGTTGATACATTCGATGGCTTCCTTCAACGCATCCTTGCGCAGCGAGACCGGCGTGGTGCCCGCATGGTCGCTGCGGCCGAAGATCTCGACGTTGAACCAGCGCAGGCCCTGGATGCCGGTGACGACGCCGACCTGCTTGCCTGCGTTTTCGAGCAGAGGTCCCTGTTCGATGTGCGCCTCAATGTAGGCGGCGGGGGCGATGCCGAACGCGCGCGCTGCGAGGCCCGGCGTGGCGGCCAGCGTTTCCTTCAGGGCGTCCTTGAGCCGCACGCCGTCGTTGTCGGTGACCTCCAGCACGTCTTCCAGCCTGGTCACGCCCGCATAGATCATCGAGCCCATGGTGCAGGGCTGGAAGCGGCCGCCTTCCTCGTTGGTCCACGCCACGACTTCGATGGGGCGGCGCGTTTTCACGCCGGCCTCGTCCAGCGCTTCCAGCGCTTCGAAGCCGGCCAGCACGCCGTAGGCGCCGTCGAAGCGGCCGCCCTTGGGCTGGCTGTCGAGATGGCTGCCCGTCATCACCGGCGCCGCGTCCGCGTCCATGCCGGCGCGGCGGATGAAGAGGTTGCCGATGCCGTCGGCGGCGACACCGTAGCCGCGCTGCTTCGCCCACGACAGCAGCAATTGCCGCGCGCGGATGTCTTCTTTCGACAGCGCGGCGCGGTTGACGCCATTGCCGGGGATGGCGCCGATCTTCGCCATGTCGGCGTGGCGCTGCCACAGGCGGTCCTGGTTCACCGCGCTGGCGGCGTTGCGTGCATCTTCGCGCATATTTTCGGGATTCGTGATTAGGGATTGGGGATTGGAAAGCGGTGGAGGTCGGCAGCTAGCGGGGTGTTCAGTTTTCGATCTTGACGCCGGCGGTGCGCACGACCTTGCCCCACTTGGCGACGTCCGACTTGACCTGCTGCGCCATCTGCTCGGGTGTACCGCTTTGCGCGATCGCGCCCTGCGCGAGCAGCCGTTCCTTGATGTCGTTGCCGGCGATGGCTTTCTGCACTTCGGCGTTGAACTTGACGATGACCTCGCGCGGCGTGCCGGCGGGCGCCATGTAGCCGAACCAGCTGTCGGCCTCAAAGCCCGGCAGCGATTCATTGAGTGCCGGGGTGTCGGGCAGGGCGGGCGAGCGTTTGGAAGAGGCCACGCCGATGCCTTTGAGCTTGCCGGATTTCACGTACGGGGCCGACGACGGGATGCTGTCGAAGAAGAGCTGCACGTTGCCGGGGATGAGGTCGAGCAGGCCGGGGGCGCTGCCTTTGTAGGGGATGTGGTTGGCCTTGAAGCCGCCCATCTGCATCAGCATTTCCTGCTCCAGGTGCGACAGCGTGCCCTGGCCCTGCGAGGCGAAGTTGAGCTCGCCCGGGCGCGCCTTGCCGAGCGCGATCACGTCCCTGACGGTTTTCACCGGCAGGGCCGGATGCGCGACGAGGATGTGCGGAATGTTCGCGCCCATGGCGACCGGCACGAGATCCTTTTCCAGGTTCCAGTTGAGCGTGGTGTAGGCGGCCATGCCGACCGAGTAGGTCGTGACCGGGGCCATCAGCAGTAGATAGCCGTCAGGCGTGGCTTTTGCGACGTATTCCGCGCCGATGTTGCCGCCGGCGCCGGGACGATTTTCCACGATGACCTGCTGGCCCCAAGCCTCGGACAGTTTCTGGTTGATGGTGCGGGCGGTCAGATCGGCGGCGCCGACCGGCGGAAAGGGCACGACGACGCGCACGGTCTTGGCCGGGTAGGGGCTCTGGGCGTGCACGGCGGCGGCAGCGAGACCGGCGATCAAGGCGAATGCTGAGCGAATCATGGACGGGCTCCTCGGAAGGGCGCCCCGGCGGGTGGCCGAGACTGGTCTCCGTGACGCAAGCGCTGTGCCAGCGGACAGCCGGAGGCGGATGGATCGGGAATTATAGGCTGCGTGCCCAGGCTTGGTGCGCCGTGGCCCGCGGCGTGCGCGGCGATGTTGAGTTGGCGGGCAGCCCGCCGCACAATGCGGACTCGCAGTGCCCTCCGGAGGAGTTCCACCATGAAAAAATCGACCCGGGCCCTCGTTGCCCAGCGGGCCCTGCTGGCCGTCGCTGCAACCGGCGTGACGTTTTCGGTGTCCGCACAAACCTATCCCGCCAAACCCGTCCGCATGATCGTCGGCTTCCCGGCCGGCGGGCCGATCGACATCGTGGCGCGCATGATGAGCCCCAAGCTGTCTGAAACCTTAGGCCAGCAGGTCGTGGTGGACAACCGTGGCGGCGCCAACGGCATCATCGGCGCGGACGCGGTCGCGAAGTCCGCGCCCGACGGCTACACGATGATCCTGATCAGCACCGGCACCGCGACGATCAGCCCGCACCTCTACCCCAAGATGCCGTACGACGCGCAACGGGATCTGGCGCCCGTCGTGCTGGTGACCAGCACCCCGGAGCTACTGGTGGTGCATCCCTCGTTGCCGGCGAAGAACGTGAAGGACCTGGTCGCCCTCGCGCGTGCGAAGCCGGGCGAAATCAACATTGCGTCCACCGGCAGCGGCGGCCTGCCGCACCTCGCGCTCGAACTGCTGAAGATGGAAGCGAAGGTGAACCTCCTGCACGTGCCGTTTAATGGCGCGGCGCCGGCGGTGGCGAATGCGATGGGTGGCCAGGTGATGGGCGTGATCGCCGACCTGCCGGTGGTGCAGCCGCATGTGCAGAGCGGTCGCCTGAAAGCGCTAGGGCTCGCGGCGCCCAAACGCTCGCCGCTGTTTCCGGACGTGGCGACGATGACGGAACAGGGACTGCCGAAAGTGGAGGCGGTGAACTGGTACGGCATTCAGGTCGCCGCGAAGACGCCGCCCGAGGTGATCGCGAAGCTCAACGAGGCGTTCAACCGGACCCTGAACGACCCCGACATGCGGCAGAAGCTCATCGCGCGCGGTGCGGACCCGATGCCGGGTACCCCGGCGCAATTCGCGGCCTTCCTCAAGGCCGAGTACGAGAAATGGGGGCCGATTGCGAAGGCGTCGGGCGCCAAGGTCGATTGATGGATGTCACCGAGCGGACGGCCGCCGCCGCGCAGACGCTGGGCGCCTTCGCGGCGAGCCTGCGCTTCGACCGCATCCCGGCGAGCGTGATCGAGCGCGCCAAGGACTGCATCCTCGACACCGCCGCCGTCGCCACCTACGGCGCGCGCTTCCCGTGGAGCCAGTCCGTCATCGGCTACGCCGAACGGTATGGCCAAGGCGGGCGCTGCACGGTGTTCGGCCGCCCTGATCTGAAGGTGCATGCGCCCGCCGCCGCGCTCGCCAACGGATCGCTCTCGCACGCGTTCGAGCAGGACAGCCTGCGCTTCCCGGGCGCCGGCGTGCATCCCGGCGCCACCTTGCTCCCGCCCGGGCTGGCGACCGCGCAGGAAGAAGGCGCCGACGGCAAGGCTTTGCTGACGGCCTTCGTCGCCGGCTGCGAGGTGATGTTCCGCATCGGCATCGCGTCCCGGCATTCCAGCGAGGTGCTGGGCTTTCATGCGCCGGGCCTCACCGGCCCCTTCGGCGCGGCGGTGGTGGCCGGCAAGCTGCTGAAGCTCGATTCGCAGCAGATGGCGAATGCCCTGGGCATCGCCGGCTCGCTCGCCGGCGGGCTGCTGGCCTTCACCAAGTCCGAGACCGGCGCGGCGGTGAAGCGCCTGCACATGGGCCGCGCGTCGGAGGCCGGCGTCTTCGCGGCGCGGCTCGCGCAGTCGGGCATGGCCGGGCCGGAGACCGTGCTGGAAGGCAAGTTCGGTTTTCTTTCGACCTACTGCCGCGAAGCGAATCCCGCGCGCCTGACCGAGGCGCTGAATGAGCGCTGGGAGACGGAGACCCTCTGCCTCAAGCGCTACCCCTGCCACATCACCGCGCACACGCCGGTGCAGTCGGTGCGTGACCTCATGGCGGAACACGGCTTCAAGGGCGCGGACGTGGCGGCGATCGCCATTGCCGGCGGCGAGAAGCTGCTCTCCCACCACAACATTCCGGCGCCGCGCGACATCCTGCAGGCGCAGTACTCGGTGCCGTTCTGCACGGCGCTGGCGCTGTTCCGCGACCCGATCGATCCCGCGTCATGGACGGAAGCTGCGGTGGCCGACCCGGCGATCCGTGCCGCCTGCCAGGCAGTCAGCATGAGCGTCGCCAGGCCCGTGCTGGCGTCCACCTGGGCCACGCGCATCGAAGTGAAGCTGAAAGATGGCCGCAGCTTCACGCGCGAAGCGACGACTTACCGCGGCATGCCCGCCGATCCGCTGCCGCGGGCGGGGTTGAAGGAGAAGTTCATGTTGCTGACGGGCGGTGGCGCGGACGCGCTATGGGGCAAGTTGGAGAAGCTGGAGACGGCGCAGGATCTCGTGCTCTAAAAAGGACGCTACAAAATGACCACCAAAGAACTCACCGGCAAAGTCGCCATCGTCACCGGCGCCACCCGTAAGCGCGGGCTGGGCCGCTCGATCGCACTGTGCCTCGCCGGCGCGGGTGCCGACGTGGTCGTGACCGGCCGGCCATCCAAGCCCAAGAGCGATTTGCCGCACGACGAGCAGGACGGCGTCTGGCGCGGCGCGGCTGACGTCGTGAAGGAGATCGAAGCGCTGGGTGCGCGTGGGCTGGCGGTGGACATGGATGTGAGTTCATCCGCCGACGTGCAAAGGCTGGTCGCGGAAACCATGGCCAAGTTCGGCCGCATCGACATCCTGGTCAACAACGCCGCGGTGTCGCGCGGCAACGACCGCGTGCCGCTGCAGGAGCTGGATGAAGCCACTTGGCGCCAGATCGTGGACGTGAACCTCACCGGCACCATGCTGTGCTGCAAATTTGTTTCCGCCCAGATGCTGAAGCAGGGGCCGGGCGGCAGCATCATCAGTATTTCATCCGGTGCCGCGGTCAAGGCGCCGGCGACCTTCTCGGCCTATGCCGCGTCCAAGGCCGGCATCCACGCGTTGAACTCCTCGCTGGCGGCGGAGCTGGGGCCGCAAGGCATCACGGCGAACGTGATTGCGCCGGGGCTGCTCGACACCGCGCGTATCGACATGCTGCGCGAGCCGGGCCGCTGGGAGAAGCGCATGGCCGCGATCCCGGTCGGTCGCGCGGGCAAGCCCGAGGAGGTCGCGGAGATGGTGCGTTACCTGTGCGGTCCGCACACCCGCTGGATTACCGGTGAAGTCTTCCTCATCAACGGCGGGGACGTGCGGCGCGCGGCCGGCTAAGCTTGAAATTCCGCCCGGCGCCCGCATGTGCCGCTGGGTGCGTTAGGCTCCGCTTCGCATCAGCGGCAGCCTATTGGGGATTAGAACATTGCGTGACACTACGTCCTTGAATTCGCGCGACTACTACTCGCCCCCTCCCCAGCCCTCCCCCGCGCTTGCGCGCAAGGGAGGGAGCCGTTTTCGTTCTCCTGTCCCCGTTTACGGGGGAAGGTCGGGATGGGGGCATGGAACTTTCACCAAGCCGGGAAATGCTCGATAACATGCCCCCAGAAGAATCATCCCCTCACGGTCAGCCACGCCTGACCGGTCCCGCCAACAGCCTGCTGGGCCGCATCGTCGGCTTCGTGGTCGGCGCCGCGTTGCTGGTCGCGGGTTTCATGTTCTCGCTGGCGCTGTTCGGCGCCCTCATCATCATCGGCCTGGGGGTCTGGGCCTACGTCTGGTGGAAAACGCGGGCCTTGCGCCGGCATCTGCGCGAGCAGATGGAGGCGCAGATGGCGGGACAGCAAGCGGGCCCGATGGACGACCTGCCGCCGGGCGGCCGCGTCATCGAGGGCGAAGTCATCCGCGATCCCGACGTGCCGCCGAAACCCTGAGGCCGCGTATCCTGCGCCCATGCACCACCGGGGACAGGGCTGATGGGCCGGAAGGTATTGCTGTCGATAGGGGCGACGCTGTACGGCGCCGTGGTCGGGATCCTCACGATCAGCCTGCTGGGCGCCGTGGCGTCGATGTTCGAGCGCAATACGTCCTATGCTTCGTTCGAAGCGGCGCTGCTCACGTTCACGGGCGTTTTCCTGTCGGGCCTGATCTGGATGACTGTTGGCGCGTGGCTGTTCGTCGTCGGCCCTGGCTTCGCGCTGCTGCTTGCCTACGCGCTGACGCCGCGTCTGCGCTGGCTTAACCAGCGCGCCGCGAGGCTGTTTCCGCTGGCCTTCGCAGCGGTGCTGTATGCGCCGCTGTTTATTTTCGGTTACAGCCATCGTCCATTGTCGGCGGCGGTGTTGCTGGTCGCGATGGTGGTGGCCTGCAGTGTGAGCCTGCGTTTTCTTGAACGCCGGCTCGCGGGCGGTCTGACGGGGCGCACAATGGGGCCGTCGCAGCCAACCAGTTCACGCTGAAAAGAGAGGTGCTGTATGCCCAACGCCGCCTGGTACACCCGCTTCGCCAAAGCGGCCTCCCATTTCTGCGGCCGGCCAAGGGTGTTCTCGCTTGCCGTCGGCATCATCGTCGTGTGGCTTATCACCGGACCACTGTTCGGTTTTAGCGACACCTGGCAACTGGTGATCAACACTGGCACCACGATCATCACGTTCCTGATGGTGTTTCTGATCCAGAACACGCAGAACCGCGACACGCAGGCGATCCAGTTGAAGCTCGATGAGCTCATCCGCGCCACGCAGGGCGCGCACAACGCGCTGCTCGATCTGGAGGAGCTGGAGGAAGACAACCTCGATGCGTTCCGCACCAAGTACGAGGCGCTGGCCGCCGCGGCCAGGCAGGAACTGAGCCGCGGACTGCTGGATACGGGTACGCCGGAGGCGTAAACGGCGTCAGTCCTGAGCGATCGGTCCTGTCGCCTTTACCACTTTGGCCCAGCGTGCAAGCTCGCGCTGGATATGCGCCGCGAATTCCTGCGGCGTGCTGCCAATCGGACTGGCCGCGTCCGCGTTGAAGCGGTCTTGCATTGCCGGCTGGCGCACGATTTTCTGCAACTCGGCGCTCAGCCGGTTGACGATCTCCGGCGGGGTGTTCGCGGGGGCGACGATGCCGTACCAGGACCCGGTTTCGTAACCCGGCACGCCGGCCTCCGCTACCGTCGGCAGATCGGGGATCGCGGACGGGCGCTTGGCACCGGTGGTGGCGAGGCCGCGCAGCTTGCCGGCCTTCACCTGCGGCAGCATCGCCACCGCGCTGGAGAACATGATCTGTACCTGGCCTGACAGCAGGTCCGTGAGCGCGGGCGACAGCCCCCGGTACGGCACGTGCACGATCTTCACGCCGGTCATCGCCTTGAACATCTCGCCGGCCATGTGCGACGAGCCGCCGTTGCCGTTGGAGGCGAAGTTGAGCGCGTCCGGCTTGGCCTTGGCCAGCGCGATCAGGTCCTTCAGCGTCCTCACCGGCAGCGAGGGATGGACCACCACGATCAGCGGCGCGGAGGCGAGCAGGCTGACCGGCGCGAAATCCTTCAGCGGGTCGTAGGGCAGTTTGGGATTGAGCACCGGGTTGATGCCGTGGCTCGCCACGCCGGCGAGGAACAGCGTGTAACCGTCGGGCGGCGCGTGCGCGGCGAGGTCGGCGCCGATGGTGCCGCCCGCCCCGGCGCGGTTGTCGATCACGATCTGCTGGCCCAGCGCCTTCGCGAGTTCCTGGCCGACGGCGCGCGCGATGGTGTCGTTGCCGCCGCCGGGCGGGAAGGGCACGATCAGGCGGATCGGCTTGGCGGGGTAGGGTTGGGCCTGCGCGAATGCGGCGACGGAAAGTGCGGTGCAGAGCAGGAAACGAAGGATCAGGGTCATACGCACCACCTATTTGAATTTCAGCCAGGTTTTGACCCGGAGATACGGGGTCAGTTTGTCGAGGGCCGTCAATCCGAGCCGTGCCCGTTTGATCCAGCCCGGACCGCGTGAAATCAGGCCGGCCCACGCCCTGAGGGTTTCCGCGGGCCGATGTTCCTTGAGATAGGCCAGCAACAAGCCGACCTGGCGCAGGTCTTTCCCGGCTTTCGTGGCGAATGAGCCTTCCCGCTCGCCGTAAACCAGCAGCTTGTGCAGCGCGTAACGGGCGGGCTGCGGCACGTTAACCACCACACAGCGCTCGCCCGAGAACAGCACCGCCTGTTGCACCTGTTCCAGAGAGAACTCCATAAACTTGAGCGGCTGCAGGGTAACGCCCAGCTGCGGATGCTCGTACGGCTTTTCGCCGGCCCGGTGGAGCGGGGTCAGGAAATCGAGCCGAAACTCGGGTTCCCGCGGGTTGAGATACGTGGCGCCGGCCTTGGCGCTGAGGCTGGCGACCGGCAATAACCCCATTTCCAGTGACGTGATGGCATCGTGCATGTTGACCTTAACGTCTCCGGGCAGCGCGATGGACAGCCGCTTGCCCGCATGCGCGAAGTCGATGTCCTGCGTGCGGGAGGCATCGCCCCACTTCACGCCCAGCATGTTGCCGAACGCGAGAAACGCATGCGTGCCGATGAGCACGCCACCAGCCCGGAAAAATCCATATTCGGCGAGACGATTCAGCACGCGCACATGCCGGGGCAACACTTCCGCGCAACCCAATGCCGCGCAGGCGCGGGCGAGCGGGCCCAGTCCGGCGGTCGCCGCGGGCTGTGTTTTCCGTGACATGAGCGCCCGGACGGCGGCGGTGTCGGGCCCCACGAAAATCTGGCGCAGCTTGCCCGAAGGTTCCGTGAACTGGAAATACCAGTACTTCGCCCCGCGCACGCTTTTTGCCGCGAATGAGCCCGATAAATCCGCCACGCCACGCAGGTGTTCGGTCGTAAGGGCGGCTTCCAGCAGTTGCGCGTAGGCCGTCTGCGCGGTGGTCGAGAGCTCGGTGTACTGTAGGGCGGGGGACGGCATGAGGCTATACTAGTTTTTATTAAAAATTAGTATAGCAATGGCTATACTAATGTCAATCACTTTCTAGTATAGCGCTGCGGTCCCGCGCCGCCTTTACTCGGTCTTGATGTTGGCGGTGCGCACGAGCTTGCCCCATTTCGCGGTTTCCGACACTACGAAGGCGCGCAGTTGTTCCGGCGTGGTGCCCAGCGGCTCCACGGTCTGGCTGAGCAGCCGTTCGCGAAAGTCGGGCTGCGCCAGCGCCTTGACCGTTTCCGCGTGCAGTGTCGCCACGATGGATTTGGGCAGGCCTGCCGGGCCGGTCACGCCGTACCACAGGTTCGCCTCGTAGCCCGGCACGCCCTGCTCGGCGACGGTGGGAATGTCCGGCGCGGCGGGGGAGCGTTTGGCGCCCGCCATGCCCAGCGCGCGCAGACGGCCGGCCTTTACCTGCGGCAGGGCCGCGAGCGGGCTGGTGAACATCACCTGCGCCTGGCCCGCGACGACGTCGATGAGGGCGGGGGCAGCGCCTTTGTACGGGATGTGCGTCATGGGGGCGCCGGTCATGAACTTGAACAACTCCGAAGCCAGGTGCCCGCCGGAGCCATTGCCGGAGGAGGCATAGTTCAGTTGCCCCGCTTTGGCTTTCGCGAGCGCGATGAACTCGGGCACGTTCTTCGCCGGGACGCCGGGATGGGCGACGAAAATCTGCGGCGACAGCGCGGCCAGCGAGATCGGCGTGAAATCGCGCAGCGAGTCGTACGGCAGCTTCGGCACCAGCGCGGGGTTGATCGCGTGGGTGATGCTGATCAGCAGCAGCGTGTAGCCGTCGGGCGCCGCACGCGCGCCGAGTTCGGTGCCGAGGATCTGGCCGGCGCCGGCGCGGTTGTCGATCACCACCTGCTGGCCGAAGACCTCGCCCCATTTCTGGCCGAGACCGCGC
>CAZXNF010000088.1:0-10086 GCA_964641785.1 uncultured Streptomycetaceae bacterium
TGATTTTCTGGATGTCGATGACTGCGATCGGGTCGACGCCGGCGAAGGGTTCGTCGAGCAGGATGAAGTGCGGTTCGGTGGCCAGGGCGCGCGCGATTTCCACCCGGCGCCGTTCCCCGCCCGACAGGCTGATCGCCGGATTGTCGCGCAGATGCCCGATGTTCAGCTCGCCGAGCAGGTCGTCGAGGCCGTTGGCGATGTGGTTGGCGTCGTCGTAACGCAGTTCGAGGACGGCGCGGATGTTTTCGGCGACGGTGAGCCGCCGGAAGATGGAAGCCTCCTGCGGGAGGTAGGACAGGCCCATCCGCGCGCGGCGGTGGATGGGCAGGTGCGTCAGGCGCGCGTCGTCGAGGAAGATCTCGCCGCCGTCGGCGGCGGCCAGTCCCACGATCATGTAGAAACAGGTGGTCTTGCCAGCGCCGTTGGGGCCGAGCAGGCCCACCACCTCCCCGCTGTTGACGGCGAGCGACACGTCCTTCACGACGGCGCGCGACTTGTAGCGCTTGCGCAGGCGTTCGGCGCGCAGTTCACTCATGGCGGGAGGCCCGCGGCGGCGGGCGTACGGCGTGCATCAGACGCAAATCCGGCGCAAGGTCAGCGCGGGGCGGGTTTGGTGTCGTCCCGCGGCGCGGCCAGTTCCGGGAGGGGCTGGAGCGGGACGGGCGCGCCGGGCGGCGGCGTGACTTTGGGCTTGGGCTGGATGACCGCGCGGACGCGGCCTTCGGGATTGTTCGCCGTCGCGGCCTGCTTGCCGCCGCCCGTCACGCGGAAGAACTCGGTGGTGGCGTCGTACGAAATGTAGTTGCCCCGCACTTCATCCAGGCCGCGCTTCATCACGGCGCGGTTGAACATCTGCACCCGCTCGGCCTTGCCGTCGTACTCGATGCGCTCGGCGAAACCCTCGATGTATTCATCGAGTCCTTCGCGCTTCTGGCGGAAGCTGGCCAGGTTGCCGGTGGCGATCCCGAACTGAAAACCCTCGGCGTCCTGGCGCACGACCATCTTGTCGCCGCGGATCTGCAGCGTGCCCTGGGACAGCACGACGTTGCCTTCGAAGGTCGCCACCTGCTTGGCGTCGTCGATGGTGACGCGGTCGGCCTCGAGGTTGACGGGTTTGTCGCGGTCCGTTTTTTCGGCGTTCGCCGCCATCGGTGCTGTGACCAGCAGCGCCGCAACAAACAAGAGCCAAGGCTTACGGGCGGGCATCGGCGGGCAGGCCTTTCTTGTCGTAGATACCGCGCACGTTCGAGAGCAGTTTCAGGATGCGCGTCTTGTTGTCGAATTCTAAGCCAACCGCGTTGATCTGGGTGGTGGCGTCCCGGATGACGACCGGGCGGTCGGTCTTGACGAGGCCCTGTTCGGGCATGGCGTGCAGCCAAGTGGTGCGGAAGTTCATTTCGCTTGCGCCTTTGTAGGCCGCCCGCGTGACCACCACGTTTTCATAGAGAAAAACGTCGTCGTGGCGGTCGTCGGTCGCCGCACTGCTGGCGCGCGCCGTCAAGGGCGCCGATTTGCCGTAGTGCACGAGCACGGGCATGGTCAGGATGCTGGTGCCGTCGTCGGCGAAGTGCACGACGTTCTGCGCGGTCAGCCGGTAATACGGCACGCCGTCGGGCCCCAGTTTTACCGCTTCGATGCCGTCGGCGATGACGTCGGGATCGTGGCGTTTGACCGTTTCGCGATCCTCCGTGTCGGAGGACGCCTGCTGGTCGATCCACCACGTCAGCGCGGCCACCCCGGCCAGGATGATGATCGGAAAGCCGGCGGCAATGCGGCGGATCATGCGTCAACCTTCTGCTGCGCGGCCACGTTGACGCCCTGCGCGTGCAGGATCAGGCCGCAGGCTTCGCGCACGGCGCCGCCGCCGCCGGCCGCGCGGGTGACGTAATGGGCCCGCTGTTTGACCTCGAAGGGCGCGACCGGCACCGTGAGCGCCAGCCCCGCGACGAGGAGCGCGGGCAGGTCCACGAAATCATCGCCCATATAGGCGGCTTCGTGCGGGGAGAGGCCGAGCTCACCCAGCAGCGCCGACAGCGCCGCCCGCTTGTCGGTCGCGCCCTCGGTGACGTATTTCAGGCCGAGGTTGTCGGCGCGGCGTGCAAGCGCGGGCGACCTGCGTGCGGTGATCAGCGCGACTTCGACGCCGGCGGCGCGCAGCAGCTTGAAGCCGTGGCCGTCCAGCGTGTGGAAGGCCTTGGTGGTTTCACCCTCGGCGCCGTAGTTGAGGCGCCCGTCGGTGAGCACGCCGTCGACATCAAAGGCGGCGAGCCGTACCGCGCGGGCGCGGGCCAGGACATCGAGGGTGGCCGTCATATCACCCGGGCGCGAAACAGGTCATGCATGTTGAGGGCGCCCACGAGCAGCCCGGCGGCGTCCACCACCAGCATCTGGTTGACCTTGCGCTCTTCCATGATCTGCACCGCCTCGACGGCCAGCTTGTCGGGACTCATGGTGCGGGGCCCCCGCGTCATCACCCCGGCGATCGGCGTGGCGGCGAAGTCGAGCTTGCGTTCGAGCGTGCGGCGCAGATCGCCGTCGGTGAAGATGCCGGCGACGCGGCCCGCGGTGTCCACGATCGCGGTCATGCCCATGCGGCCGCGCGACATTTCGAGCAGCGCCGCGGACAGGCTGGCGCCATCCGCCACGCGCGGAATTTCCGTCCCGGTCCGCATGACATCGCGCACGTGCGTCAGCAGGCGGCGGCCCAGCGATCCACCCGGGTGCGAGGCGGCGAATTCGTCGCGTGTGAAGCCTTTCGCTTCCATCAGCGCCACGGCAAGCGCATCACCGAGGGCGAGCGCAGCGGTGGTGCTGGCGGTCGGTGCGAGGTTGAGCGGGCAAGCTTCCTTTTCCGCGCCGGCGTAGAGGTGCACGTCGGCTTCGCGCGCGAGCGTGGACTGACCGTTGCCGGTCATGGCGATCAGCTTGGCGCCGGAGCGTTTGATCAGCGGCACGATGGCGAGCAGTTCGCCGCTTTCGCCGGAATTGGACAGCGCGATGAAGGCGTCGTCGCGGGTCACCATGCCCAGGTCGCCGTGGCTCGCCTCGGCCGGATGCACGAAGTACGCCGGCGTGCCGGTACTCGCCATGGTGGAGGCGATCTTGCGCGCGACATGGCCGGACTTGCCGATGCCGCTGACGATGACGCGGCCGCGACACGCAAGGATCAGTTCGACGGCGCTGCCGAAGCCCGCGTCGAGCCGGCCGATCAGGTCGTGGACCGCGCGGGCCTCGATCTCGAGCACTTCGCGCGCGATGGCGATCGCGTCGCGGGTGCTGGCCGAGGTGGCCACGGATGGCTTGGGGTTGCTCATACTCCTGTCGAGTTTAGCACCGGCCCCGTGGGGCGATGTTCAAGGGGCAACGCATCAGGCATCATCCCGGCGAGGTTTTCCGTCCATGCATTCCGCCCTGCAAAGCGTTCTCGTCCTGCTGGCCGCCGCCGTGGTGGTGGTGGTGCTCGCACGCCGCCTGAAGTTGCCGACCATTCTGGGCTATCTGGTCGTGGGCGTGGCCATCGGCCCCCATGCGCTCGGCTGGATCGGCGAAGTCGAGGACGCCAGCCGGCTCGCGGAGTACGGCGTGGTGTTTCTGATGTTTTCCATCGGCCTGGAGTTCAGCCTGCCGCGGTTGGTGACCATGCGTCGCATCGTTTTCGGCCTGGGCGGCGCGCAGGTCGGGTTCACGATCGCACTGGTGCTGGCGGGCGCGCTCGCGCTGGGCCTGACCTGGCAGGTGGGGCTGACGCTCGGCGGCGTGCTGGCGATGTCATCCACCGCGATCGTCACCAAGCTGCTCGCGGAGAAACTCGAGGTCACGACGGACCACGGCCGCCAGGTCGTGGGCGTGCTGCTGTTCCAGGATCTGGCGGTGGTGCCGCTGCTGATACTCATCCCCGCGCTCGCCTACGATCCGGCGGAGCTGCCGATGAGCCTGAGCCTCGCGGCGCTCAAGGCAGGGGTCGTGCTCGGCGTGCTCCTGTTCGTCGGGCAGCGCCTCACGCGCGGCTGGTTTCACATCGTGGCGCGGGCCAAGTCGCCGGAGCTGTTCGTGCTGAACGTGCTGCTGATCACCCTCGGCCTTGCCTACGTGACCGAGCTGGCAGGCCTGTCGCTGGCGCTGGGCGCCTTCGTCGCCGGCATGCTGATCTCGGAGACCGAATACCGCTACCAGGTGGAAGACGACATCAAGCCCTTCCGCGACCTGCTGCTGGGGCTGTTCTTCGTCACCGTGGGCATGCTGCTCGATCCGCACCTGGTGCTGCGCCACTGGTGGGTGGTCGGACTGCTGGTCATCGCCATCATCGCGGTCAAGAGTCTGCTGATCGCGGGGCTGGCCATCCTGTTCGGCGCTCCGCGCGGCCAGGCGCTGCGCGCGGGGCTCGATCTCGCGCAGGGTGGTGAATTCGGCTTCGTGTTGCTGGGGTTGGGGGCGACGGCCGGGGTGCTGGTTCCGCAGATCACGCAGCCGGTGCTGGCGGCGGTGATCATTTCCATGCTGATCTCGCCTTTCGTGATCGAACGCAGCGAGCACATCGCCCGGCACTTCAGCGGCGCGGAGTGGATGGCGCGCGCGATGGCGCTGACGCGCATCGCCTCGCAGTCCATGGCCTCGAACCAGCACGTGGTCATCTGCGGCTACGGCCGCAGCGGACAGAACCTCGCGCGGCTGCTCAAGCGCGAACGCATCTCCTTCATCGCGCTGGATCACGATCCGCAGCGCGTGCGCGAAGCCGCGGCCGCGGGCGAGAGCGTGGTGTTCGGCGATGCGACCCGGCGCGAGGTGCTGGTGGCGGCCGGCCTGCCGCGCGCTAGAGCGATGGTGATCTCCGTGGCGGATACGGACCTGGCCCTGCGGGTGCTGGCCCAAGTGCGGGCGGCGCGCCCGGGCCTGCCGGTGATCGTGCGCACCGCGGGTGACGTCGACATTGAGCGCTTGCGCGAGGCCGGCGCGGCGGAGGTGGTGGCCGACATCATGGAGGGCAGCCTGATGCTGGCGTCGCATGTCTTCATGCTGCTGAGCGTGCCCCTGCCGCGGGTACTCGCGCACATCCGCCGCGCGCGGGAAGAACGTTATGCGCTGTTCAAGGGGTTCTTCCACGGCGCGAGCGACGAACACGAGGACGCGCAGCGTCCCCAGCCCCGCCTGCATTCGGTGACTATCGTGGTGGGCGCCAAGGCCATCGGGCGGCCGGTGGCCGCGCTCGGACTCGATAAGGCCGGCGTCGAACTCAACTCGCTGCGCCGTCACGGCGCGCCGCCCTCGGCGCCCGCCGCCGATACCATCGTTCAGGAGGGTGACGTGCTGGTGTTGCTGGGCGAGGAGGAGAACCTCGCTGCCGCGGAAATCCTGTTGCTGCAGGGCTGAGGCGACCCGGCGGATCGGGGGGGGGCCACAAAAAAGCCCGCCGAAGCGGGCTTTTTCACCACGGTTACAGACGGGCTAGAACAGCGTGGCCCCACCGCAGTTGGCGACGACGGTGGCCGAACTCCATTGCGAGGTAGCGGCAATCCAGCAGGTTCCCGTCCCGACCGGAACGCCCGCGCCGCCGTCGTAGGCGGAAAACCGGAAGCTGCCGCCAGTGGCGCTGCCATCATCGATTTTGCGGTCTACTTCAGCCAGCAGGTCCGACGGAATTTGTCCGCCGGTCTTGAGGTTATGGCGGGCAATGACGGGCGCGGCAGGGTCGTCGAAAACGTTGTCCCAGACCATCTGCAGACGCACGGCGAAGGGGTTGGTCGGCGTCGTTGCCGCCGATTCGGCAGCGGCGCAGGTGAACGAACCGTTGATGAAGCCGGCCTTGGACAGATGTTCCCACGCCGCGATGCTTTCAAACCCCGGCGCGCCGACTTCGATCCGGCCATTGCCGTTCCCGTTGCCGGGGCAGCCGACGGCGACGACGCCGGTGATGGTGCCTACCGCACGGTCGTAGTCCCCCGGCAGCGCGCGATAGCGGTCGAGGAAGCCGAAGTAGGCGGCCTTGATGCCTTCCTGCTGGGTGATCAAGTTGCGCACCCGTGCGCTGGTGATCAGCTCCTGGCCCTTGAGCACACCGCCCAGGAGCAAGCCGATAATGACCAGCACGATCGCGATTTCAATCAGCGTAAAACCGGTTTGTTTTCGCATGGTGAATAGGTCTGACCAGGTAGGTGAGGGATGAATGCCGGGACGGTATGTGCCATTTGGCACGCAAATTACATACCACCAGCCTGTGCCGGGGCTGGAACAGGGGGACCTGGGACACGCAAATCCGCAGAAGCCCACGTTCTAGCGTCAAAAACCACTCCAGGCGCCGGTCAAAAAATAGGACTTATTGCACAAAATCATAGCCTTTGGGCCAGAAATGAAGGCTGTCATCGCACGGAAACCAGGCCCGTCAGCGATCTGCGATACCCCCATGCCGCAGGGGTGCTGCGCCGCAGCGAGCCGTCATTCTTTCGACGGAAATGACGGTTTTTCATCGTTTTTCATGTCTTTGAGCCGCTCGGTCAGAAAGTACAACTCGCGCTCGTCCTTGATCTCCCCGCTGGCCAGCAGGCCGCCGAGCAGTATTTTCGCGCTTTCCAGTTCGCCGAGATCTTCAAGGAGAAAGATGTGCATCTGGCGCGCCCAGCCTGGCGCCGTCCGGGCGAGGCGCGCAATGTCGCGCGCGTAGCGCAAGGCGAGCGCAGGATCCTTGAGGCGGTGCTTGGCCAAGATTGCGGTGTATGCCAGCCAGCGCCAGCGCTGCTCGGGATCGCGCAGGAATTGTTCGTGCACAAATTCGGCCATCAGGCGCTTGCGCGCGGGATCGGACACGCTGGCGTAGACCTGCGTCGCGAGCAGCATCGGATACTGGTTGCGCGGATCGAGATCCAGCATCGCGGCGAGCCACCCGATGACCCGCGGGTAGTCGAGCTCGCCGAATGGAATGGAGATGCCGGGCTGGTTGTCGAACGCCTGCAGATACAGCGCCATGCCGTAGCCAAACGCGATGGGCTCGCCGGCGGAGGCTACGCGCAACCACGCCACCGGGGGAGCGGGAGCGAGGTCCTGCGCGCGCGCCACGGGCCGGGGGCGCATACCGGCCAGCCCAGCCTGCAGGACGAAGGTCCCGACGAGCAACACTAGCACCCAGCGGGGCACGACGGCGAGCCGGCGCTCGCGGTGCGCCCGTGTCAAAGGTTCCGCCGGTAGAAGTCGAACATGGCCGCACCCGCCAACAGCAGGACATACAGGCCGGCCTGGCCGGCCTGCGCGGGCAGTGTCGACCACGCCGCCGCGTGATCCACGAGCCAGGCGGTTTGCGTGTACTGGTCAAGCGGCGGGATCAGCAGGGCGACCATGTCGACGGCCAGCGCAACCAAATGCTGGGCGATCGTGGGTTCCGCCAAGGCCCACGGCTCGCTGATGAGCTGTATGGCCGTGATCGTGCGGGCCAGCAGGTAAAAGCCGAAGACGACGGCCGCGGCCGGGATCAACTGGTTGAAGGTAATGATGCAGAAGAGGGACAGGGCGACGACGAGCGACAGTTCGAGCGCGAGCGAGAGCCCCCATTGCGCGACCGCGTCCGGCGGTGCAGACCACGCCAGCAGGGCGGTGGGGAGCAGCGCGGCCAGCCATGCCAGTCCGAGGAAGCCGCCAAGCTTGCCGAGGACATAATGCGAGCGGGGCAGGTCGAGCGACAGCACGAGTTCGAGGCCCTTGTCGTGAAATTCCCGCAGCGCGCTGACGAGCACGAACATCACCAGCATGAACACGCAGACAATCCGCGCGCCGGCCGCAAAGAAGGACAACTGGAGCCGGCCGGCATCCGTGATCGCCAGCGCCTGCGCAAAGAAACTGATGGCCCAGGCGCCGCCCAGCGCGGCCATGAAGAGCCACGCGAGGCGCATGCGCCTCGCTTCGAGCAGGACGTAACGGGCGATGATCCCGATTCGGGAGAGGCGGCGTCCTGCGGGCGTCGGCGAAATTGAGCTGGAACGGTCGTTGCTTGGCATCATTCCCGATGCAGTATAACCAGCTTTCCACCACCGTCGCCGGCCGCCCCGAAGGATCCCGCGTGAAGCTCAGTTTCGCCGTGTTGCAACAGCGTCTGCTCGGCGCTCGCCCCCAGTTATGGCTGGCGCTGATGCTGCTTGCGCTGCACGGTGCGCTGGCGTGGGGAATCAGCGAATGGTGGTCGCGCGGGTTGTTGCTCGCGCACTTCGGCCTGTTTCTATTGTGGCAGCCGGTCTGGCGCGGCGAGCAGGCGCTCGACGGGCGCCAGGCCATTCTGGTGGTGATCGTCGGCGTGCTGCTGACGGTCTGGAACAGTTGGTGGCTGATGGCTGTCTGGATTGCGGTGCTGTTTGCGCTGGTCGGCGGCAATGTCACCGGCGCGCAGCATCGCTCGCAGCGCGTGGCCGCGTCGCTCGCCGCCATCTACCTCCTGTCGCTCCTGTTGATGTGGGTCGTGCCGCATCTTTTCATCGAGCAGGAATACGAGTACTCGCTGCTGGTGACGGTGGTGCGCTACGGCCTGCCGGGCCTGCCGCTGGTCATCGCGGTGATGCCCTTCACCGCGGAGCGGCGGTCGGGGCCGGTGGCGGTCGATCTGTTCTACAGCCTGCTGCTGTTCCTGCTCGTGTGTGCGCTGGTATTGGGCAGCTTTGTGATCAAGGAAGTCAACCACGGCAACTACCCGGTGGCGCTCGCGCAGACGCTGTTCGGCATCGCGCTGATGCTGACGGCTCTGTCGTGGTTGTGGAGCCCGCGCAGCGGCTTCGTTGGCATCGGTCATCTGCTTTCCCGCTACCTTCTGAGTCTCGGGATGCCGTTCGAGCGCTGGGTACAGGGGATCGCGGACGTGGCGGTAGCGGAAATCCAGCCCGAGAGTTTCGTAGCCAAAGCGCTGGCCAACATGCGTGAGCTGCCGTGGGTCGCCGGCGTCGAATGGCAGACCCCGCACGGCGAAGGATCGATTGGCGCGAATTCGGGATTCGTCACCAACCAGGCCTTCCAGGACCTGCAGCTCAAGTTCTATACCCGGTGGTCACTGTCCCCACCCCTGATCCTCCACCTCAAGTTGCTGACCCAGATCCTGGGCCACTTCTACGAAGCCAAGCAACGCGAGCAGTTGCAGCGGCAGAACGCTTACACGCAGGCGATTCATGACACTGGCGCGCGGCTTACGCACGATGTCAAGAACCTGCTGCAGTCGCTGAAATCCCTGTGTGCTGCCGCGGAGTCGAGCGCCGCCGCGGAAACCGATGCCCTGAACGCGCTGATCCGGCGCCAGTTGCCGCAGATCACGCAGCGCCTCACGACGACCTTGGAAAAGCTGCAGGCGCCGCAACGGGAGGCCACGGTGGTTCGGGTATCCGCCGCGCACTGGTGGGAGAGCCTGAAGTCGCGTCACGCCCGGGCGGACGTGATGTTCGAGGCCGCTGAAGTCAGCGGCGAGCTGCCGGGCGAGCTGTTCGATTCCGTGGCGGAAAACCTGCTGGCGAATGCCTTTACCAAGGCGCAGCGCGAGGCGGGCACCCGGATCAGCCTGCGCTTCGAAGCCGTGGACGCAGGGCGGCTGACCGTCTGCGACTCAGGCTCACCGATTCCACGTGATGTGGCCAGCCGCCTGCTGCTGGCGCCGGTGTCGTCGCAGACCGGGTTGGGGGTCGGCCTCTACCAGGCGGCCATGCAGGCGGAGCGACTGGGCTATCGGCTGGAACTGGTGGCGAACCAACCCGGGCGGGTGTGTTTCGAACTGGGACGCGCGTCGAGCGGCGCGTCCACCGTGGGGGCCTAGGGCAACTGGCCAGCCGCGATCAGCTTGCTGTAGAGGATGTTCGGCGAGATCCAGACCATCACGTCGTCGAACTCACCGTTCGGCGCATTCCTTCCGCTGGGTACATGCCACACGAAGGTGCGGTCAACGGAGCCATTCAGGGGATTGGGGTTTGCTTGTTCGTCAAACCCGTTTGCAAGGTCATTCAAAGTTGCGGCCGCATTGGCACCTACAGAGTAAACAATCGCTATTGCATTGGTCGTGAGAGTTGTCGGCAGCGGCGGCACTCCTGCCGGCGGCGGGCAGTCGGTGGCCGTAATCGGCCCGGTGGTGTTCGACGT
>CAZXNF010000089.1:0-10061 GCA_964641785.1 uncultured Streptomycetaceae bacterium
TGCGGCTCGGGCGAGCGCTCGGAATGCACGATGCCGGACCCGGCGGTCATCCAGTTCACGTCGCCGGGTTCGATGCGCTGGACGCTGCCGAGACTGTCGCGATGCATCATCGCGCCGTCGAACAGATAGGTCACCGTGGCGAGCCCGATATGCGGGTGCGGGCGCACGTCGATGCCGCGGCCGGGCGCGAAGTCGGCGGGCCCCATGTGATCGAAGAAGATGAAGGGGCCAACGAGCTTGTGCGGGAAGCCCGGCAGCAGGCGGCGCACGCTGAAGCCGCCGAGGTCCTTGGTGTGGGGATTGAGCAGGGTCGTCATTGCGCCAGTCTCGGGTACGACGTGCGGTGAACCGCATCGGCGAGTGCGGTGGCGATCTTCACGACGTGATCCACCACGGCCGGTGGCGGCGCATCGATGCGACTGACCACCTCGAGACCGTCGCTGTTGAGCCAGATGGAAACGCTGCGGCCTGGCTTAAACTGCGGGCCGGCTTCGCGCGGCCACCGGAGCAGCATTCCCTCCAGACGCTCCGGCACGGCGCGGACGACCGCCGGGGTGCGCCCGGCGACCACGAACTGTTCGCGAAACGCGGGCGAGCCGTACGGCGAGACGGTGGCCTGTTCGAAGAAGTCGCTCAGATCCGCGACCGTATGGCTGATGCCGCCGAGCAGCCAGCGGGCGCCGGCGAACGCGGCTTTCGCCGGGGCGCTGCCGAAACCCGCCCATTGCCGGCGGCTGCCTATCATGAGTTCGGTACGGGCGGCCTTGAGTCCCTCCGCGCGCCAGGTCAGTTTGGGGCTCGACGAACTGCTCGACTGGTCGGAGTCGAACGCCAGCGTCCATTCGACGCCGTCCGGGGACCGGCCGTACAGCCGGTAGCGGACGTCGCCGCTGTCGGGTGTTTCCACGCGCCAGCCGCGCTGTTGGGCGAAGGCATGGATCGTAAGCGCCTCCTCCGCGCGCTTCTCCTTCGCCTTGCGGATGCCGAGCACGAGGAGATAGACCAGTCCCGCCATCACCAGGGCACCCACGACGAAGGTCATCTGTGCGTTCATGTGCGGAATGTTACGCGAACGATGTGTCGGGTTGGCGACGACGGAGGCTGCCGGTGAACTGCGGTATGCTCCAGCGCATGTTGGTCAAATTCGACAGCAAGGCCGGCAGTTTCGTCATGTTCGGCGACGTCGCGGTGCCCTTGTTGAAACTCATGGGCATGAGCGGCGACCTGCCCGGCGCGGTACTGGCGGCGGACATTCCGGCCGCGCTGGCGCGCCTGAAGGGCGGTGCAACCGGTGCCGATCCTCATGCGGCGGCGGATGATGACGGCAGCGTCACGCTGCGCAAGCGAGCGCTGCCGCTGATCGACCTGCTCGAACGCTCGGCAAAGAAGAACGCCGCCGTCACCTGGGATGTGAACCGTTAGGCGGGAAGCAGTCCGCGGTATTGCAGGTCCATCCGCAGTTTCTCCGGCGTCTCGAACAGCAGCGCGGTGAGTCCCGCCGTATTTCCGGCCGCCACATTGACCGGTGCGTCGTCGATAAACACCGTGCTTGCCGGGGCGATGCGGCAACGGCGGATCGCCAGGGCATAGATGCGCGGGTCTGGCTTCACAAGGCGGTGCTCGCCGGACACGATGGTGTCCTCGAACCAGTGCAGGAAATCAAAGCGCGCCCGCGCGACCGGCCAGGTTTCGGTCGAGAAATTGGTCAGCGCGTAGAGCCGCGTGCCGCGATCCTTCAACTCGCGCAGGATGTCCACGGTGCCGGCAATGGGCCCGCGCAGCATGTGCGGCCAGCCTTCCGGCCAGCGCGCGATCAGTCCCGCGTATTCGGGAAAGCGCTGACATCTCTCGGGGATGACGGTGGCCGCCGGGCAGCCGGCATCCATGGCGAGGATGAATTCGGATCCCACCCCCTGCGTGACGAAGCGTTCCAGCCCTGCCGCATCGTCCGGAAAGAACTGCCCGTAGTAGTAGCGCGGGTCCCAGTCGAGCAGGACGCGGCCGAGGTCGAAGAGGACGGTCGTGAAGCGCTGCGCCGGTGGCGCAGTCCCGCCGGTCATTGCGCGAGCTGTAGCCGGTTGCCCGCGACCCGTACCCGGGTGCCTGCCTGGAAGAGCGGCGGGAAATCCTGCTGCAGCGTGCGCGTCGTGCCGTCGTCGAAGCGCACCACGGTGTGCCACAGGCTGGCCCGCCGCACCATGCCGCTTTCCCTTTCCATCGGCGCCAGCGCCTCGTCCTGCGCGGAAAACGCCGGCGAGCCGGCCATCAGGCCGGAATCCGCTAGGTCCGACAGCGGGCTCGACGGATCGGCCCAGCCGGTTGACTGCGCCATGTAAACACCCGTGCTGTCCATGCGCTTCACCTGCTCCCACTGGCGGCCGAGGCTGACGACCGACACGACGGTCGCGCAGTCGGGGGCGGCGCACACCGCTACGGGCGGCGGTGGCGGCGGCAGTCCGGCGGACGTGCCAATCACCTCGATGGTGCCGGCGGCTTGTACCGCGGCGGCCATCACGAAGGCACTGGTGGCGCCGGCGAGTTGCCGGACGGACGGCCGCAGGCTCACGCCAGCGCCTTGGACACGATTTCCGCGACGTCCTTCGACAGATCCGGCGCGTGCAGGATGCGTTCCAGCGCGGCGCGCGCGTGCGCCTGGCGGCCGGCGTCGAATTTCTTCCAGCGGTCGAAGCAGCGCGCGATGCGTGCACCGACCTGCGGATTCAGCTTCTGGATGGCGATGATCTGGTCGGCCGCAAACACGTAGCCGCCACCGTCCGCCGCATGGAAACGCACGTGGTTGGCGGCGCAGAACGCGCGGATCAGCGAATACACCTTGTTCGGGTTCTTCATGTCGAAGGCCGGATGTCGGGTCAGGCGCAGCACTTCCGCGAGCGCTGTCGGCAGACGCGAGGTGGCCTGCACCGCCAGCCACTTGTCGAGCAGCAGGGGGTCGTCCTGCGCGGCCTCGTAAAAGGCCACAAGCGCCGGTGCGCGTTCCGGGCCGTCGCTGTTGGCGAGCAGCGCCAGTGCTGCCATGCGGTCGGTCATGTTGTCCGCGGTGTCGAATTGCCGCTTGCACAAAGCGCGCGAAGCGGCATCGTCGCGTTCCACCAGGTAGCCGAGCGCGACGTTCTTCAGCGTGCGCTTGCCGATCGCGGCGGGTTCCGGCGCGTAGGGGCCGGCGACGGTGTTGGCGTCATAGGCGGCCTGGAACGCGGCCGCAAGCGCGGTGGCGAGCGTTTTTGCCACCGCGTTCCTGACCTCGTGCAGGGCGTCCGGGTCCACCACGTCCATCTGCTCGGCGAGGTAGGCCTCCGCGGGCAGGCGCAGGGCCTCGGCGGCGAACGCCGGGTCGTGGGCGGCATCGCGCAGGACGCGGTTCATCGCCGCGATGAAACCCGCCGGAACCTCGACGGGCTTGCCGTCGCGTCGCGCCTCGATGCCGCGCAGGATGATGTTCAGCGCGAGCCGCTGGCCGGCCTCCCAGCGGTTGAAGCTGTCCGCGTCGTGCGCGAGCAGGTGCGTGAGATCGGCGTCGGTGTACGGGTATTTCACGATCACCGGCGCGGAGAAGCCGCGCGCGAGCGACGGCACCGGGCGCGCGGGGACCTGCGTGAACGTGTAGCGGTGTTCGGCTTCGGTAAGCGAGAGCACGCGCGTCGGCGCCGCGTGCGGCGCGGCCTCACCCGCCAGGTGCAGCGGCAGGCTTGCACCGTCCGGCCCGACCAGCCCGATGGCGAACGGGATGTGGAAGGGCAGTTTCGTTTCCTGTCCGGGCGTCGCCGGGCACGATTGCCGCACGCTCAAGGTATAGGTCTTCTGCGCCGGGTCGTAGGCATCCTCGACTTCCACCACCGGCGTGCCCGCCTGATTGTACCAGCGCTTGAACTGCGTCAGATCGATATGGTTGGCGTCCGCCATCGCCTGCGCGAAGTCGTCGCAGGTCACGGCCTGGCCGTCGTGGCGCTGGAAGTAGAGGTCCATGCCCTTGCGGAAGCCGTCGCGGCCCACCAGCGTCTGGATCATGCGCACGACTTCCGCGCCTTTTTCGTACACGGTCATCGTGTAGAAGTTGCGGATCTCCATGTACGACTGCGGCCGCACCGGGTGGGCCATCGGGCCGGCGTCCTCGGGGAATTGCGCCGAGCGCAGGCCGCGCACTTCCTGGATGCGTTGCACCGCGCGCGAGTACACGTCGGCGCCGTATTCCTGGTCGCGGAACACGGTGAGCCCTTCCTTCAGCGACAGCTGGAACCAGTCGCGGCAGGTGACGCGGTCGCCGGTCCAGTTGTGGAAGTATTCATGCGCGATGACGCGGTCGACGTTCATGTAGTCGACGTCGGTCGCGATCTCGGGCGTGGCCAGCAGGTACTTGGTGTTGAAGATGTTGAGGCCCTTGTTCTCCATCGCGCCGGAGTTGAAGTCGCCCACCGCCACGATCTTGTAGTGGTCGAGGTCGAGCTCAAGCCCGTAGGTATCCTCGTCCCACTTGATGGCGCGTTTCAACGCCAGCATCGCGAAGCTCACCGACTTGAGCTTGCCAGGCTCCACGTAGAGGCCCAGCGTGACGGTGCGGCCCGAGCGCGTGGCGATCTTCTCCTCGGTCACGTCGAGCTTGCCCGCGACCAGCGCAAACAGGTACGAGGGCTTGGGGAAGGGGTCCACGAACTTCGCCCAGTGACGGCCGCCGTTTTCCTTGCCTTGGCCGACGCGGTTGCCGTTGGACAACAGCACCGGGAAGCGCTCGCGCGCGGCGTGGATGGTGACCGTGTACTTGGCCATCACGTCCGGCCGGTCGATAAACCAGGTGATGCGCCGGAAGCCTTCGGCCTCGCATTGCGTGAAGTAGCCGGTCTTCGAGGCGTAGAGACCTTCGAGCGCGGTGTTCTGTTCCGGATGGATGCGGCTCGTGGTCTCCAGCGCAAACTGGTCGGGCACGCCGGGCACCATCAGCAGTTCCGGCTCGACGGTGAACTGGCCGGCGACGAGCGCGCGGCCGTTGAGCGACACGGCTTCGAGTTCGAGTGCTTCGCCGTTCAGGCGCAGCGGCTCGTTCGCGTGGGGGTAGGCCGGATTGCGGCGGACCAGCAGCCGCGCGCGCACGCGGGTGGCGTCGTTGCGGATGTCCACGTCGAGATCGACGGCATCGATCAGAAAGGCCGGGGGCGTGTAGTCCCGGAGGAAGATGGTTTTCGGAGCGGGGTCGCGCATGGTGGGGATTCCGGGGCTGAGGCCAGAAAGGGCGGCAATTCTACGATAAGCCGGCGGCAATAAAGTTTCCGCGCAGCGCGCGCTTCATGCGGTCAGATGGGCTTCAGCCGCGTCGTCAGCCAATCAGCCAACTGTTCCTCGGATATAGCCCCCGCGGCCAGGCGCAGAAATGCGTCGTACTTTTCTTCCTGCGAGGCATCAATGGTGAAGCTGTTTTCACGCAGGAACAGCAGACAGACGACAAATGCGGTGCGCTTGTTCCCGTCGACAAAAGGATGGTTGCGTGCGATGCCGGCCGCATAGGCCGCTGCGATACGCGCAAGCGTGAGGTCCGGGCCGCCGTAAGCGAACAACTGGCGGGGCTTGGCGAGCGCTGAGGCGAGCAAGCCCGCGTCCCGCAGGCCGGCGCCGCCGCCGTGCTCTGCCAACTGGCGCTGATGGATGGCGGGGACGACCTCGTCGAGAATCCAGACCGGCTCAAGCATGGGTCACTGCGCGAGCTTGCGCAGGACGTCGCGGTTCTCGCGCATGATCTCCTCGGCGGCGTCCATCTGGCGCGCGAAAGCAGGCTGGTAGGGCGTGAGTTCGACGCCGTTGGGCGTTTCGACGACATACAGGGTGTCGCCTTTTTTCACCCGCAGCCGGGCTACGAGTTCGCGCGGAAGCACCACGCCCACAGAATTGCCGATGCCGGTCACTTTGACGGAAGCCATGTCGGGATTATAACAAATGTTATAACGGCGGCAAGTCCCCGGGACCGGCGGTTGCGGCAAGTTGCGCGGGTGTCATGATGCGGAATGGCGGCGGCAGCCGTTTGTGCCGGGCCAGCACGAGCAGGGCCTTGTCCTTTGTGACCAGGCAATCCGCGGCGGCGGCGCGCGCGAGTTCGAGGAACTTCTGGTCGTCGGGGTCGCGGCAGACCGGCAGCGGATCGGGTCCGGGGTCGCGATTCCCGCGTCCTCCGGTGATCCGGCGGCATTCCGCCAGCCTTGCCGCCTGCACGGCGGCGTCCGGCACGACCTTGCGCACGGGATAGGCCAGCACGCGGATCAGTTCGTCCTCGCAGGGCCCGTCGATCACGATTTCGGCCCGGCCGGTTGCGACAGCTTTCCTGACCGGTTGTATCAGCGGATCGTCGAACACCAGCCAGTCAAGCCAGACGTTGGTGTCCAGCGCGAGGCGCAGCGGGCGCAATGCCGACCGGGTGTTTACGCGGCGTGGCGCGCCGGCCACATGGCCGCGAGCCCGTCGGCGTCGGACGCGGAGATCGTCGTGCGGATCATGTGCCGCGGCTCGCCGGCAGCCCACGGCCGGCCGCGGTGCAGGGTCGCGCGGTTGTCCCACATCACCACGTCGCCCACCCGCCAGCGGTGGACGTAAACGTGTTCGGGTTGGGTCGCATCGGCGATGAGCTTTGCGATCAGGGCCTGGGCCGCATCGGTGGCCATGCCCTCGACGCCGCACGTATGCGAGGCCACGTACAGCGAATCGCAGCCGTTGACCGGGTTGCGCCAGCGCATGCGCCAGGACACCGGCGGCATGGTGGCGCGTTCGCGCTCGGAAGCCAGTTGCGGCGCGATCTTGCCGCGCGAGTGCGCGTAGTCGTGCCACGCGTAGGTCTCGGCCAGCCGCGTACGCGAGGCCTCCGGCAGACGCGCCCACGCGCGGCGCATTGATGTGAACTCGGTTTCGCCGCCGGCCGACGGCACTATCCGTGCGGACAGCACGGACGCCAGCGCCGGCGGAATCTTGAAGCAACTGTCGGTGTGCCAGAGCTGGTTGGCTTTCGCGCGCAACGCTTCCTTGTGGCCGTCCGGCACCAGCGCGCCCGTCGCGCGGTCGACGTTGGTGAGGATGGAAAACGGCGTGCCTTCGCCCAGCGAGGCGGCCTTGGCGATCTCCAGCGTGCCGAAGCGCCGCGAGTAAGCGGCCTGCCGCTCGTTGAAATCGGGATCGAGTGCCTGGTCGCGGAACAGCAGCACCGAATGTTCCTCGAAGGCGGCGCGCACGGCCGCGTAGGCCGCATCGCTCGCGGTGACCTCGTCGATGCTGACCCCGCGCACCTCGGCGGCGAATCCGGGCCCCAGCAGCTTCAGTTCCATGTTTTCCTCCTGTAGCGGCCGCTACCCGAACGGCCGCACGCCGATCAGCCACGCGTGCAGGTAAACCGCGAACGCGGCCCACGCGGCAAGGCCCGCGGCGAGCGTCCCGGCGTCCCCGGCGAGCGTGCCGGCAGGGTAGCGCGTGCCTGCCGCACGGTCACGCCGCCTGGCCGACGCGAAATCCGCGACCGCCCACGCCAGAAACGCGCCGAACAGCACGACGTCGCCCAGGCGGCCGTTCGAGAGCAGATGGGCGAGCGCCCACGTCTTGACGCCCAGCAGCATGGGGTGGCCGAGCGCCGCCTTGATGTGGTTGCGGGGGACATACGCCGCGGCGATGAGGATGAACGCGGGGATCGTGAGCAGCGTCGTCACGTGCCGGGTCCACAGGGGCGGGGCCCACAGGAAGACGCCGTCCGCGCGGGTCATCCCGTAGCCCCAGACGATGAGCGCAAGGCCCACCGCTGACGCAAGCGAATAGAGCCCTTTCCACGCGCCTTCTCCCAGCCGCGCGATGGCGGCCGAGCGCCAGCCGTCCGCCACGATGCGCACCGAGTGCACACCGATAAACACGACCAGGCCGGCAACGAGCGGGAGCATCTCAGGAGGCAAGGGCCGCAGCGGTGGGCGTCCCCCGCGCGCGCGGTGCCGGGGGAATCAGGGTCAGGTGCCGGCTGGCGTGCCGCCGGGGGCGGGGGTCTCAGGCAAGGCCGGCGCCGCGCCTTCAGCGGCCGTGTCTGCGGGCGCACCACCATCAGCCTCCAGCTTGGCCGCGGCTTTCTTGCGCACTTTCTCCTCTTTCTTCTGTTTTTTGACCAGGTCGCGCTGGCGTTTGGCGAATCCGTAATTGGGTTTGGCCATCCGATGGGGTCCTTTTTGGGGTTGTGGGGAACACTGAACGGCCCGAGAGTAAGCGTTTTTCGGTTTGCCTGCCATTAGGTGCACCGTCAGGGGCCCGGCCGCGTTGACCCCAGCAGGGAAGCGCTCGTGCGCACAGGTTCGCCAGCCCGGTAAATGAGAATGGTTTTCGCCTGAGCTGCGGATGGCGGGACAGTGCGCGGCGAAAGATGAATTTGTTGATGCGCGTGCCCATAATGCCGAACTCGTTCCGGCCGCAGCGGTCGGAATGGAGGCTTACATCACTCGAGGGAGTCGCTCAAATGTCGTCGAAGTCGAAAGTCGTGAACGTGCAACGCCGCAACATGCTCAAGATGGGTTCGCTCGCGCTGGTCGGCATCGGCGCTGTAGCCGGCACCCGCCGCGCGCTGGCGCAGGTCAAGGGCCTCCCGCTCGTGGACCCGAAGGATCCGGCGGCGGCCGCGCTTGGTTACGTGGCTGACGCCGCCAAGGTCGACAAGGCGAAATTCCCGAAATTCGCGGCGGGTCAGCACTGCGGCAACTGCACGCTGTTCCAGGGCAAGCCGACGGATGCCACCGGCGGCTGCGCGATCTTCCCGGGCAAAGCGGTGCACGGCCCAGGCTGGTGCTCGGCCTACGTGAAAAAGGCGTAAGGCCGGTGCCGCGCTGACGCGCGGAGCAGGAAACACGGAAAGGCGGCTCTGGCCGCCTTTTCTTTTTCGGGCGCTCCGTCTATCGTGCGCGGGTGCCGCGTCGTATTGCTCCGCTTCCCTGATGTCCATCCCGTCGTTGCTGTCGCGCAACGGGCAGGCCTTCCCCTACCGTGTAACCGTCTCGCCCCGCGCGCGGCGTGTCAGCATCCGCGTCAGTCCGCGCGACGGCGTGCGCGTGACGGTCCCGCGCCGGCACGACCTGCGCGAGGTCGAGCGCTTTGTGCACAGCCGGCGGGACTGGATCGCGAAGCACCTCGGGCGCTTCGCGGCCTTGCGACGCGCAACGCCGCGCGCGCACGCAGCGCGACCGGACACCATCGAGTTGCCCGCGATCGGCGAGCGCTGGACGGTGAGTTACCGCGAGACGGCGGCGGGCAGCGTGACGGTGCGGGATCGTGCCGGGGCAGATGTTGAGTTACATGCGGCGAAGGAGCCGGACGGCGACCGCCCGCAACTCGCGCTGTTTCCGCCGGTGCCCGTCGTCATCGAGCGCGAACTGCACGTGTCGGGCGCCGTCGGCCACACGACCGCGGTGCGTGCCGCGCTGCGCCGCTGGCTGCGCGTGCGCGCCACGGCCGCGCTGCTGCCGTGGCTGGACGACGTGTCCCGGGAAACCGGCCTTCCGTACGTGCGTGCGACCGTGCGCGGGCAGCGCACGCGCTGGGGCAGTTGCACTGCGCAGGGCGCGATCAGCCTGAACGCGCAGCTTTTGTTGTTGCCGCGCGACGCGGCGCGTTACGTGCTGGTGCACGAGCTCGCGCATACGCGGCAGCTCAATCACTCGGCGCGGTTCTGGAACCTGGTGGCGCGGCATGAGCCCGATTATGCGGCGCTTCGATTGGTCTTGCAGGAGGCCGGCGCGCGGATGCCAGCATGGGTGGAAGGCGGTGGGGTGATGGAGGACAACCAGAGTTAGCGTCCGAGCTAAGCGGTGCGCCGCTTGGTGGGGCGTCCGCTTGAGCGCGATGTTAGGCCTGTCGCAGAACGAGCAACGCCAACAAGTGAGCTCAAGGCTTCATTGACGGCTTCATTGACGGCTTCATTGGTTGGGAAAATATTTGACAGTTCGGGTGTCAGCAAGACGAGGTTGCTACCTTTCTTAAAATCCGCGGTAACTATTCGGCACCGACGGATTGTACTTTTTTGAAGAATCCTAGATACTTCAGGTCATGGATGA
>CAZXNF010000090.1:0-982 GCA_964641785.1 uncultured Streptomycetaceae bacterium
CTCTTATACCCCCCCCTCTAACTGGAATCGCCTGCCGCAGCCCGCCGATGCCCACTCCCCATCACCCAACGCAAAACCATCTGCTCGCCGCGTTGCCACGTGCCGAGTTTGATCGCCTGGCACCCCATCTGGAACTGGCGCCCATGGCGCTGGGCGCGGCCCTTTACGAATCGGGCGGCCGTCTGCAGCACGTGTACTTTCCGACCACGTCCATCGTGTCGCTGCTATACGTGCTGGAAAACGGCGCCTCGGCCGAAATTGCGATCGTCGGCAATGAGGGCATCCTCGGCATCGCTCTGTTCATGGGCGGCGAGACCACACCCAGCCGTGCCGTCGTGCAGAGCGCGGGCTACGCTTACCGCCTCAAGGCGCAGGTGCTGAAGGCGGAATTCAACCGCGCGGGCCCGGTGATGCATCTGCTGCTGCGCTACACTCAGGCGCTGATTACGCAGATGACGCAGACGGCGGTCTGCAACCGCCACCATACCGTCGAGCAGCAACTCTGCCGCTGGCTGCTCCTGAGCCTCGACCGCCTGCCCGCGGATTCCCTGACGATGACCCAGGAGCTGATCGCCAATATGCTGGGTGTGCGCCGGGAAGGGGTCACCGAGGCCGCCGGGAAACTGCAGCGCGCCGGCCTGATCAGCTACAGCCGCGGCCGCATCGAGGTGCTGGACCGCCCCGGACTGGAACAGGCGGTCTGTGAATGCTACGCGGTGGTCAAACGGGAGTACGACCGCCTGCTCACCGATATTCCCCGGATCGACACCGTCGTTCGCGACGCGCGTTCCGTTGCCTGATCGTTCACCGAAAGCTGCCGTGCCTTCAGCAGGAAACACGCCCCTCGTCGCGGATGAGACCCACAGCACCGCCGAAGTCGCCCGCCTGAACGCCCTGCTCAAGGCCGGGGCCCTGCAGAACGCGATTCTGACGAGCGCCAACTTCTCGATCATCGCGACCGACGAAAACGGCATCATCCAGC
>CAZXNF010000090.1:992-3641 GCA_964641785.1 uncultured Streptomycetaceae bacterium
CTTCGAGGCGCTGGCGTTCAAGGCTTCGCGCGGCATCGAGGACATCTACGAGCTGACTTACATCTGCAAGGACGGCAGTTGCTTTCCCGCCATCGTGTCGATTACGGCGCTGCGGGACGACTACGGCGACATCATCGGCTACCTGTTGATCGCGACCGACAACTCCGTGCGCAAAAGGGTCGAAACGGAACTCAACGCGGCCATGGTCGCCGCGGAGAAGGCCAATCTGGCGAAATCCGACTTCCTGTCCAGCATGAGCCATGAGTTGCGCACGCCGCTCAACGCCATCCTCGGCTTCGCCCAGCTCGTCGAATCGGGCACACCGGCGCCGACTCCTGCGCAGAAGCGCAACATCGAACAGATCCTCAAGGCCGGCTGGTACCTGCTGGAACTGATCAACGAAATCCTCGACCTCGCCCTGATCGAATCGGGCAAACTGACGCTGTCGGCGGAGCCGGTCTCACTGGCGGAGGTCATGCTCGAATGCCGGGCCATGGTCGAACCGCAGGCCCAGAAGCGCGGCATCGTCATGAGCTTCCCGCCGTTCGACATTCCGTGCTTCGTCAAGGGCGACCGGACGCGGGTCAAGCAGGTGCTGATCAACCTGCTGTTCAATGCCATCAAGTACAACAAGCCGCGCGGCACGGTGTCCGTGGCGTGCACTCCGGCCGCCTCGAACGCGATCCGGATCAGCGTGCGCGATACCGGTGCGGGACTGGCGGCGGAGCAGTTGGCGCAGTTGTTCCAGCCGTTCAACCGCCTTGGCAAGGAGGCCAGCGCCGAGGAGGGTACGGGCATCGGTCTGGTGATGACCAAGCGACTGATCGAGCTGATGGGGGGCGCCATCGGCGCGGACAGCACCGTCGGCACGGGGAGCGTGTTCTGGGTCGAACTGGGCCTGACGGCCGCCCTCCAACTGAGCGCGCAGGAAGCCGGGCACGACGCGCAGGCGCGGCCGCCGGTAGCGGCGGGCGCACCGCTGCGCACACTGCTGTACGTGGAGGACAACCCGGCCAACCTCGAACTCGTCGAGCAGTTGATCGGGCGCCGCGCCGACCTGCGGCTGCTCTCTGCGGTGGACGGCAGCATCGGCGTCGAATACGCGCGCGCCTACCTGCCGGAAGTGATCCTGATGGACATCAACCTGCCGGGCATCAGCGGCATCGAGGCGATGAAGATCATCCGCGCCGACCCGTTGACGGCGCACATCCCCATCATCGCGCTCAGCGCCAATGCGATCCCCCGCGACATCGAGAAGGGGCTCGAGGCCGGCTTCTTCAACTATCTGACCAAGCCCATCATGGTCACCGAATTCATGGATGCGCTGGATGTGGCGCTGCTGTTTTCGCAGAAGGCATTGGACCGGACGGCCGGAAAGGAACCCGCATGAAGCTCGCCGAGCAGGAAATCCTCAACGCCAGCGTGCTGATCGTCGACGATCAGGAGGCCAACGTCACTCTGCTCGAACGGATACTGGCGGACGCCGGCTACACCTTCGTTGCGTCCACCACGAACCCGGAGGAAGTCTGCGCGCTGCATCGCAAGACCCACTTCGACCTGATCCTGCTCGACCTGCAGATGCCCGGCATGGACGGTTTCCAAGTGATGGAGAGCCTCAAGACCAACGATGCGGATGCTTACCTGCCGGTGCTCGTCATCACCGCCCAGCCGGGCCACAAGCTGCGCGCGCTGCAGGCGGGGGCGCGGGATTTCATCAGCAAGCCCTTCGATGTCGTGGAGGTCAAGACGCGCATCCGCAACATGCTGGAAGTGCGCCTGCTGTACAAAAAAATCGAACATTACAACCACAAGCTGGAGCTGGCGGTGCAGGAACGCACCGCGGAGCTGCGCGAGAGCGAGGCCCGCTACCGCAGCCTGACCGAACTGGCGTCGGACTGGTACTGGGAACAGGACGAGCACGGCAAATTCAGCAAGGTTTCCGGCCCGGTCCTGGAAATGCTCGGCTTGCGCGTCGATGCCCTGGTGGAGGATGGCAGCCCTGCGACGGCGGATGGCTGGAACGCCGCGGAGCGGGCGTCGCTGCAGGCCGCCATTGCCGCCCGGCAGCCGTTTCTGGATTTCATCTTCAGCCGCGTCAACGCCGATGGCTCCCAGCAACGATTTCAGGTGAGCGGGGAACCGATGTTCGACCAGTCCAGCCGGTTCGTCGGCTACCGCGGAATCGGTGTGGAAATCACCGCCCGGCAATAGAACGTGACCGCTGCCGATGCCCTCCCTGCATAGTCCGGAGCAAAACCACCTGCTCGCCGCTCTGCCCAAGGCCGAGTTCGGGCGGCTGGCTGCGCAACTGGAGCTGATCCCGCTGCGGCTCGGGGAAATCCTCTACGAACCCGGCGGCCAGTTGCAGCACGCCTATTTCCCCACCACGGCCATCGTGTCGCTGCATTACGTCACCGAGTCCGGCGCCTCGGCGGAGATCGCGGGCGTGGGCAATGAGGGCGTCATCGGCATCGCGCTGTTCCTCGGCGGCGATACGACGCCCAGCTCGGCCATGGTGCAGACCGCGGGCTACGCGTACCGGCTGGATCGCCGCCATCTGCAGCAGGAATTCGAACGCGCCGGCCCTTTGCTGCGGCTGCTGCTGCGCTACACCCAGGCACTGTTCACGCAAATTGCCCAACTGGCCGT
>CAZXNF010000090.1:3651-10013 GCA_964641785.1 uncultured Streptomycetaceae bacterium
CAACCGGCACCATTCCGTCGAGCAGCAGTTGTGCCGTTGGCTGCTGACGACCCTCGACCGCATTCCTTCCGGGCAACTGGTCATGACGCAGGAATTGGTCGCCAGCATGCTGGGCGTGCGCCGGGAGGGCATCACGGCGGCCGCCGGCCGCCTGCAGGAGGCGGGTTTCATCCGCTACCGCCGCGGGCACATCGCCGTCATCGAGCGGCCCGGCCTCGAGAGCCTCTCGTGCGAATGCTACGCGGTGGTCAAGCGGGAACTGGACCGCCTGTTGTCGGACATTCCCCCGGGCGATCCCCGTCACATTCTGGGACTTTCCAAGCCCTGATCCACCGCAAGTTCCTTGTTGACCGGGCCAGGCCATGACGTATTGCGTGGGCATCCTGCTGGATGCCGGCATCATCTTCGCGTCCGACTCCCGCACCAACGCGGGCGTCGACAACTTCGCGAAGTTCTGCAAGATGACGGTGTTCGACCGTACGGGCGACCGCGTCATCGTGCTGCTGAGCTCGGGCAACCTGGCCGGGACGCAGGCGGTGATCGGGGTGTTGCGGCAGCGCGCGGCGGCCGGCGACGGCACACCGAACCTGTGGACGGCCCGCACGATGTTCGACGTCGCCGTCATCGTCTCCGACGCCATGCGCGCCATCGAGCGCCGTGACGGCGTTTACCTCGAGCAAAGCGACCTCACGTTCAACGCGTCGTTCATCCTCGGCGGGCAGATCAGCGGCGAACCGGTACGCCTGTTCAGGATCTACGCGGTCGGCAATTTCATCGAGGCCGGGCTTGAGACGCCCTTCATCCAGACCGGCGAGACCAAGTACGGCAAACCCATCATCGACCGCGTCATCACGCCCGCCACCAGTCTCGCGGACGCCACCAAGTGCGTGCTGGTGTCCTTCGACTCGACGATGCGCAGCAACCTGTCGGTCGGCATGCCCATCGACCTGATCTGCTACGAACGGGACAGCCTGGAGGTGAAGATGCGCCGCCGTTTCGACCAGGGCGATCCGTACTTCGTGTCGCTCAGCCGCGAATGGAGCGAAGGCACGCGGTCGGTATTCAGGCAGTTGCCGGCGCTGGCGTGGTAGTGCCCGGGGCTGCCGGCGGCCGCGGCCCGGGCGCGCTTCAGGGAATCACCACCTCCAGTAACGGCCCGTACTGCTGGCAGCCCAGCATGTCCCAGTCGCCCGGACTGCCGCCGGGCTGGCTGCGGTAGAGCGTGAACTTGATTGCGTTGGCCACGTCGAATTCCACGAAGTCCGAAATGCGCTCGGGTGGCACGTTGTAGAGCCGGGCCACGGCCGCGCGCGACAACGCACCGCTGTTGCGCGCGCGCTCGTAGTCCTGCGGCGTGCGGAAGATGATGTCGAAGGTGACCTGGTTGACGCCCGCGTTCTTGCTGCGGACGGTGGTGGCGAGTTCTCCAAGCTTGATGGCGGCCATGGTGTCGGTTCCTATACGCCGGCTTCGGTCAGGTGGGTGGGGAAGAGTTCCAATGGATCGGCGACCGGCATGGTGTGGTTCACGTTCCACACGTAGCCCGGGGTCGCGCGCATCGGCAGCTTGGTGGTGGCGGCGGTGCCTGCGGTGCCCTTGACGCCCGGGATACGGGCGAAGAAGAAGGTGCGCACGGCGAAATCGGTGATCTTTTCCGTCAGGGCCGGGGTGTCGCCCAGCACCTCGACCACGATGCCGAGTTCGTGCGCTTTCGACTCCTTCACCGGTTCCAGTTCCTTCAGCACGCCGTTCTTGCCGAACACGTGCAGGTACAGTTCGTAGCGTTCCTTGCCGAAACGCTTCGCCACGCTCGTGCGGCACCATTCCAGCGCCTGCTCCACGTTGCGCACGATGTGCGGGTCGCGGATACCGACAAAGCCCATGTAGCGCTCGCCGACCTTCTTCGCGCCTTCCAGCTTCACCCGCAGGTCCTGGGCAGGCACCCATTGCGCGCCGGCAATGCGGCAGGTGCGTTCGTCGTGCTGGGCGTAGGTGCAGTGGCGCATGTCGAGCATGCCGCCCAGCGTGTATTCGTAATAGGGATTCTCGCGTTCGTACATCGAGTGCCCCGCGGCGGAGGCCACCGTGCAGCGCTGGTCAGGGTGATAGGGCGTGATCCGGATGTCGTTCTGCGTGATCGTGCCGATCACGGTTTCCTTGCCCATGTAGGGCTCCGCCACCAGCGACGCGCACTCGATCATCTTGCCCATGTGGTAGGCGAGCGCCTCGGGAAACCCCGCGTGGATGCAGGGTGCCGCAGTGAAATTGATGTCGCCGCAGCGGCCGGCGATGATGACGTCGGCGCCCGCCTCCAGCAGCTTGAGGAAGGGGTGCACCCCGGCGACGGCGACCACGCGGGTCGCCTGTTCCATTTCCGCCACCGTCAGCCCGGGAAAACCGCCGAGGCCCATGAAGGTTTCGCCCGCGGCGAACTTGCGGTGGAGATATTCCTTTGGTACCTCCGAGTAGAAGTAGCCAAGCTTGAATTTGGGGATGCGGTGCTCGATGGCGAGTTCCTGGATGATGCGCACGAACTCGTCGACCCCGGCATTGGTGCCCGCGTCGCGCGCGGAACCGATGATGAGCGGGATGCCCTGTTTGCGAGTGGCGGTCAGGAACAGTTCCAGTTCCTCGCGCGCGAAGTGCCCCATGCCGATGTTTTCCCCGAGGTAAACCGGGCCCGGGTCGGAACTGCCGCCGTCGGCCACGACGACATCGGGGTTGGTGGCCATTCCCGCGTGAAAGCTGTCGGGCGCGGACGGCGAGGTGCCGAGGTGTCCGGTGGATATGAGGATGCGGAGGTTCTGTTGGGGGGGCATGGAAAGGTCCTAGGCTTCGACGAAATACGCTTGCTGTTCGGCAAGGGCTTCAAAGCGGTTGAGCGCGGCGAGCGTGCGCGGCGGGTCGAGCAGACTGAGCGCGTGCAGCAGGCCGTTGATGAGGATGAGCGGGGCGCAATGGGCGGCGAAGGTCGAGGCGGACTCGGCCGGCGTGCGCAGGGAAACGTCCCCCGCGAGCGGGGAAAAAGGGCTGTCCGTGAGGGTCAGGGTCTTCAGCGACCGCTTCCGGGCGAAGCGCAGGCAATCGACAAGCTCGCGCAGGTAGCGCGGGAAGCCGATGATGACGATGCAGGCTTTGCGGTCGAGCCGGTCGAGGTGCCCGTAGGTCTCCGGCGTTACGCTGAGGAAGCGGGCGGCGGGAATGCCGATCTTGTCGAGGCCGAACCACAGATGATGGGCGAGCGGGGCCGAGCTGCGCGTGCCGACGATGGCCACCGCCGATGCCCCGTGCAGCAGCTTGACCGCGCGCGCGAGGGCCTTGCGGTCGAGCGTTTCGCGCAGGCCGTTGATGTTCTCCAGTTCCTTGTCGATGATGGTGTCGAGCGGCCCGGCATCCTCCGCGACCGCCGGTCGGCGTTGCGCCGTGAGGGCGAAGCGCTCGGTTCCCTTGAGGTCGGCACGGACCATCCGCCGGATCTCCTGTTGCAGGCCCGGATAGCCGCTGAAATCCAGCGCCTTCGCGAAGCGGACGATGGTGGCTTCGCTCACGCCCGCCTGCTGCGACAACTGCTTGACCGTGGAGAAGGCGACGCTCTGGTAGTGGTCGAGGATGTGTTTGGCCAGCACCCGATGGTTTTTCGAGTAGTTCCTGGTCCCGTCCGTGAGACGGTCCAGCAGCGGCGATGCAACGCGCATGGGGGCATTGATCCAAAATGAAACAAAAATTTCATGTATGATAGTATGTGAAACTTATGCAGTCAAACGAGCGTGGCCGACAAGATCGGCAAACCGCGCTACGCTGTAGTGACGCTGTCATTAGTACTTAAAGTGCGGAGAAAAAACGGATGCGAACCCTTGCCACCCTAGCGCTGTGCGCCGGCGCGCTCGCGGGCCCAGCGCCCGGTGTGATGGCGCAGGACGCGGTGCCGAAGCTGATCCGGATCGTGGTGCCGTTTTCCCCGGGCGCGAACAATGACGCGATTGCCCGCACCCTCGCGGGGCCGCTCGGCAGGCGTCTCGATACCTCCGTGATCGTCGATAACCGTCCCGGGGCCGCGGGCGCCATCGGCTCCGATTTCGTGGCGAAGGCGCCGCGCGACGGATCGGTGCTGCTGCTGACGTCCTCCACCTTCGTCACGGTTGCGGCGATCACCCCGCGGCTGCCCTACGACGTGCTCACTGCTTTCGCGCCGGTCGCCACCATCGGCCAGAACCCCTCGGTGCTCGCGGTGTCCGCGGCCTCGCCGTTCAAGTCCGCGGCCGAACTGTTCGCCGCCGCGCGCGCGAAGCCGGGCGACATCACGTTCGGGTCGGCCGGGGTGGGTTCGATCGGCCACATGGTGACCGAGAGGTGGAGCGCGGCCGCCGGCGTGGAGATGCGGCACGTGCCCTACAAGGGGGCCGCGAATGCCGCCATCGACCTCGCCGGCGGCCAGATTCAGGTCATGAACTCGAGTTTCAGCACGATGTCGCCGTTTCTGAAGTCGGGCAAGGTGCGCCTGATCGCAATGACCTCGCAACAGCCGCATCCGTCGTTCCCCGACGTGCCGCCGCTCAACGCCACGCTGCCGGGTTTCTCGAGCGAGACCTGGGTCGGCGTCTTCGCGCCGGCCGGTACGCCGCCGCGCCTCGTCGAGCGCCTCAATCGCGAAATTACGGAACTCGCCACCTCGCCCGAGCTGAAAGCTATTTTCGAGCCGGACGCCATGCTGCCGGTCGCGATGACGCCGGCGGCGTTTGCCGCCCGTGTGCAGCAGGAACTCGAGCAATGGAAAAAGGTGGCCACAGCGCGCAAGATCGTGGCGGAGTGATCGCATGAAACCGTAATGCGACAAGCATCCCCCCCGCATCCGTTCGTGTTGAGCGTGCGGGTTTCGAGCCCGCACGCTCATTCACGGCGGTTATTTTTTTGCCAGGCGCGCGCGGCAGTTGAAGGGCAGAAAGTTCGCGGGAATGCTGGTTTTGTTGTCGCCCTTCACGGCCATTTTCTCGGGCGGCTCGGCGTAACCGCAGACCCAGGTGATGGGCACGATCGGCGCGTCGTCGACGACCGCCGGCCGCAGGGTGAGCACCTTGTCCTTGAGCTGGGCGTTGGCGCGGTTGCCGAACGTCACGTGCAACGCCCCGTCCTGCACTTCCACCGCCCGGATGTAATTGTTGACGATCTTGTCCGCGGCCGGCAGCCCGGCCGCGACGTTGTCCACGGGAAGGGCCTGGGCGGCCACCCAGGACAGTTCGACAGGTTTCTTCGCAACCTCGGCCAGCGGCAGCGCTTGCTTGATCTGGTCGCGCACGATCTGGTCCGTCAGGTTCGGCGCGGCCAGCAGCGCCAGGATCGCGATGATGGCGAGCACCACCATCATTTCCATCATCGAGAAACCGTCGTCGGATCGCACCATGGCCGGTTGTCGTTGCCGCTGTCAGTCCAGGAATGGAGCGATGATAGCCGGAATAAATCGCCGCCTCCGCTGGTGACGGGTGAAGCGCGCGGTTTCGCGGTATCTTTCGACTGTTTTAGGTACTGTTTCCATCATCCAAGGGGGGTGTTTCATGGTTTTAAACAAGAAGATTTCATTGGTCGCGCTGGGCGTCGTCGCCGCGCTGGGCGTTGCCGCCTGCGCGTCCAAGAGCTCTCCGCAGAGCGACATGAGCTTTTTCGTCACCAGCGTCGGCAGCGGCAAGGGCGCGGACCTGGGCGGCCTGGCCGGGGCCGACAAGCATTGTCAGACGCTGGCGCAGGCGGCTGGCGCGGGTGGCAAAACCTGGCGCGCGTACCTCAGCACCAGCGGTGCGGGGGGCTTCAACGCGCGCGACCGCATCGGCTCGGGTCCGTGGCAGAACGCGAAAGGCATCGTCGTGGCCTACAACATGGACGAGCTGCACGGCGCCAACAACCTCACCAAGCAGACCGCGCTGACCGAGAAGGGGGCCGTCGTCAACGGCCGCGGCGACACGCCCAACACGCACGACGTGCTGACCGGCTCGACCGTGGACGGCCGGGCGTTTCCGGCGACGCCCGACATGACCTGCGGCAACTATACGAAAAGCGGCACGGAGGGTGCGGTGATGGTCGGCCACAGCGACCGGACCGGGCTGACCGAGGATGACGTGGCGCGGTCCTGGGGGGCGTCGCACGCGTCGCGCGGCGGCTGCAGCCAGGCTGCCCTCATCAGCACGGGCGGCGCGGGCCTGTTTTACTGTTTCGCGGTGCGCTAGCAAAGCCGGACCACCGTGCCGCGTCCGTCGCGGCCCGGACGTTCTAGACGGGGCCAGGCACTGCCGGGCCCCGTCGTTTTCGAGGGGGGCTGAACGAAGCCGCAATCCGCGTTATGCTCCGGGGATGACGAAGCCGCAACCCACTCC
>CAZXNF010000091.1:0-9886 GCA_964641785.1 uncultured Streptomycetaceae bacterium
GGCGTGGAAGTCCTGAGGGTCAGTCGCGCCCAGCGTGCGTGGGGGGGGGGCGTTAACGGAGCGAACAGTGGGGCGGTTGTCCTTGGATTCTGAATTGAATACACTTCGGAATCCACATTGCCAGCGACGCCCCGCATGCAACCCCGCCCCAATCTCGTCGAAACCGTCTACGAGCGGCTGAAACAGGATCTTTCCGACTTCCGCATGCGCCCCGGCGAGCGTTATGCCGAGAGCGATCTCACGGCCCGGCTCGGGGTGTCGCGCACGCCGCTGCGCGTGGCCCTGTACATGCTGGTGCGCGAGGGTTATGTCGTGAAGCTCGAAGGTCACGGCGGCTGGATGGTGCGGCCGCTGGACTTCAAGCATTTCGAGGACCTCTACGACGTGCGCGTGTCGCTGGAACTGCTGGCGATCCAGCGCATCTGCAAAGCCGATCCTTTCCCTGACCTCACCGCACTGAAAAAGACCTGGCTCGTGCCGGTGGCGGACCGGCTGACCGACGGCGCCGCGGTCGCGCGTCTCGACGAGGAGTTCCACTCGTCCATCGTGGCGGCGTCCGGCAATGCCGAAGCCCTGCGCATCCACACCGACCTCTCCGAACGCATCCGCATCATCCGGCGCCTGGACTTCCTGGCCTCGCCGCGGCTCGCAACAACCTACGAAGAGCACGGCAAGCTGCTGCGCGCCATCCTTGCGCGCAAGGAGAGCGACGCCTCGATGCTCTTGCGCGCGCACATCGAATCGAGCAAGGCGGAGATCCGCCACATCACGCTGCACAAACTGTCGCTGGCCGAGGACAAGGCCGAGGCGGCAGTTTCTCTGTCGAAGGTTTCTTGATGGGTGACTTGGGGAATGCACGCCCTCACCCCGGCCCTCTGCTTCGCTTCAAGTGTGCCCTTGTCCCCAAGGGAGGGAATGGCACGGATGCGCTGATGCGCATCCGTGAACAAACGTTTGGAGGAAAACGCCATGCACTATGACCTGCTGATCCGCGGCGGCCGGGTGATCGACCCCGCGCAGAAACTCAACGGCCTCTTCGACGTGGCCATCAAGGACGGCCGCATCGCCGCCGTGGCCGCCGGCATCCCCGGCGCCGATGCGAAGCAGGTGCTGAACGCCACCGGCAAGCTGGTGCTGCCCGGACTCATCGACACGCACGCCCACGTCTTTCAGTACGTCACCGGCCGCTTCGGTTTGGAGGCGGACATGTGCGGCGTGCATTCGGGGGTCACCACCCTAATCGACCAGGGTGGCCCGTCGTGCATGACGCTGCCGGCCTTCAAGGAATTCGTGGTGAAGCCCAAGAAGAGCCGGGTGCTCACCTTCCTGTCCGTCTACCTCGTTGGCGGCATGGAAGGGCACTACTACCCGTCGCTCTACAAGCCGGACTGCCTCAACGTCGACGCGACGGTGAAGTGCGCGCGCGAGAACCCGGACCTTGTGAAAGGCTTCAAGACGCACGCGGAAATCGGCGGCTTCGAGCGTTGGGGCCTGGAAGTCATGAAGCTCGCCGCCGAGATCGGGCGGCAGGCGAACCTGCCGCTCTACATCCACTTCGGCCAGCTCTGGCCGCTGCCGGAGGAGCGTACCCACATTGTCGATCCCGATACCGTTTTCCCGCAGATTGCAGCACTCCTGAAACCCGGCGACATCATCGCGCACCCGTTCTCGCGCCACCCGGGCAGTTTCGTGGACACCAACGGCACCGTGAACGCCATCGCCCGCGAGGCGATTGCGAACGGCGCCAAGGTGGACGTCGGCTACGGCTCGCACTTCAGCTTCAAGATGGCGCGCATCGCGCTCGACGCCGGGGTCATGCCGGACTCGCTGGGTGCGGACATGCACGGCTATAACACCAACGTGCCCAAGCCCGCCGGTACGCCCGACGAGCATCCGGACAAGGACCACATGTTCCTGGGCGCGACGCGTTTCTCGCTGGTGTCGGGTATGACGGCCATGCTCGCGCTGGGTCTGCCGCTCGAGCACGTCGTGGCGATGGCCACCTGCAACAGCGCCGCCATGGCGGGCATGGGCGGGGTGCTCGGCACGCTCCAGCCGGGCCTGGAAGCCGACGTGACGGTGCTGAACGACGATCGCGGCCGCTGGGGGCTGAAGGACAACGAAGGCACGCAGGTGATGGCCGACCGCCTGCTGACCCCGGCGTACTGCCTGCGCGCGGGCGTGCGCTACGACGCCGACGCATCCATCCTGCCGGTCGCGCTGGCGGCCTAGCGTCCCTCAACAATGAAGCCGCCAGTTTTTGCTCCCCTCCTTGGCAAGGAGGGGTGGCCCGCAGGGTCGGGGTGGTTGGGAGCAAGCCATGATCCCTTGACCACCCCGTCGCGCCGCGCCACCCCTCCTCGGCGAGGAGGGGAAATCATTTTGTCGGGCGCTCATCGATGAAACGCGGATCGGGCAAAGGCGTCGGCGCGTCGCTCCGGCGCAAGGAGGACGGGCGCTTCCTGACCGGGCGCGGCGAGTTCGTCGGCGACATCCGGCGGCCCGGCATGCTGGAAGTCGCGTTCGTGCGCTCGCCCGTCGCGCACGCGCGCATCAGCGGCCTGCAGAAGCCTGCCGGTTGCGAAGACCGCGTGTTCTTCATGCAGGACCTCGCGGGCGTCAAAGCGATCCGCGCGGTGTCGGCCCTCAAGGGCTTCAAACCCTCCGACCTGTGGCCGCTCGCGGTCGCCAAGGTCCGCCACGTCGGTGAAGCGGTGGCGATGTGCGTCGCCGCGACGCGTGCGGAGGCCGAGGACCTCGCCGCGCAGGTCGGCGTGGAATACGAAGACCTGCCGGCCGTGGTGGACATGACGGTGGCGCGCACCGCGCCCACGACGCTCGTGCACGACGAATGGGGCGACAACCTCTTTCTTGAAACCCTGGTGGACGACGACCTCGCGGCCGTCAGCAAGGCCGCGGCCATCAAGGTGCGGCGCCGTCTGCGGACGGCGCGCCAGGTGATGTCGCCGATCGAAGGGCGCGGCGTGCTGTGCGAATGGAACGAGCGCCTCGGCCAACTGGAGATGCACAGCGCGGCGCAGATGCCGCACATCACGCGTGCCGGGCTGGCCGAATGTCTCGGCATCGACCAGGGCGCGGTCCGCGTGATCTCGCCCGATGTCGGCGGGGGCTTCGGTTACAAGGGCATCCTGCTGCCGGAGGAGGTGTGCCTCGGCTGGCTCGCCCGCCACCTGCGCCGCCCGGTGCGCTGGCTGGAAGACCGCCGCGAGCAGCTCACGGCCAATGCCAATTGCCGCGAGCACGACTACGACCTCACGCTGTATGCGGACAAGGAAGGCAAGCTGCTGGCCATCGACTGCGAAGCGAGCGTCGATTCCGGCGCGTATTCCCTGTATCCGTTCTCCGCCTGCCTGGAAGCGGCACAGGTCGGTTCCATCCTGCCCGGGCCGTACAAGATGGAGCGCTACCGCTGCCGCACCTGGTCGGTCGCCACCAACAAGCCGGGCATCCTGCCGTATCGCGGAGTCGCGCGCACCGGCGTTTGCTTTGCGCTGGAAGTCGCGCTGGACGCCGTCGCGCGCGCGGCCGGCAGAGAACCGTTTGAAGTGCGGCTCGCCAATCTCGTGCAGCCGCAGGAGATGCCCTACGACAACATCACCAGGAAGCATTTCGATTCCGGGGACTATCCGGAAGCGGTGCGGCGCGCGGTCGCCGCGCTCGACATCCCGCAATGGCGCGCGCGCCAGAAGAAAGGCGAAGCCGACGGCCGCCGCATCGGCGTCGGCCTCTCGGTGTACTGCGAGCAGGCCGCGCACGGCACCTCGGTCTATCACGGCTGGGGCATTCCCATGGTGCCGGGCCTCGAACAATGCGCTGCGCGGCTTTCGCCGGACGGCGTGCTGGAACTGCGCATCGGCGCGCACTCGCACGGCCAGAGTCTGGAGACGACGCTGGCGCAGGTGGCGCACGAAGTGCTGGGCATCGACCCGAACGCGGTGCGGCTCGTGCATGGCGACACGGCGCTGACGCCGTACTCCACCGGCACCTGGGGCTCGCGCTGCATGGTGATGTCGGGCGGGGCGGTGGCCGAAGCGTGCAAAGAGATCGCGCGGCGGGTCACGGACATCGCGGCGCACGTGCTGGAAGTCCCGCCCTCGCAACTGCAGTTGCGCGACGGCGCGGTGCACGTGCTGGGCAGTGACCGCTGCATCGGCCTCGCGGAAGTGGCCCACGTCCTCTACCGCGCGCCGCAGAAGCTGCCGCCCGGCATGAAGGAAGGCCTGGAAGCGGTGGTGGGCTACAAGGCGCGGGTGGACACCGGCACCTTCAGCTACGCCTGCCACGCCGTGGCGCTGGCGGTGGACACCGCGATCGGCCACGTCGAGCTGCTCGACTACGTGGTCGTCGAAGACGGCGGCACGCTGATCAACCCGATGGTGGTGGACGGACAGATCTACGGCGGGACCGCCCAGGGCATCGGCACCGCGCTGTACGAGGAAATGCCCTACGACAGCGAAGGCCAGCCGCTCGCCTCGACACTCGCGGATTACCTGCTGCCCGGCGCGACTGAAGTGCCCGCGCTGCGCGTCCTGCACATGGAAACGCCCTCGCCGTACACCGAATTCGGGCAGAAGGGCATCGGCGAGGGCGGCGCCATCGCGCCGCCGGCCGCGATCATCAACGCGATCAACGATGCGCTGGCCGGGCTAGGCGTCGAGTTCACCGAGACGCCGGTGACCCCGCGCAAGATTCTTGCTGCGCTGGCTGCGGCCGGGAAGCAGAAGGCCGCATGAAGCCCGCGCCCTTCGACTACGTGCGCCCGGACGATGTGCCGGCCGCGATCCGCGCGCTGGCCGATGGCGACGTCATCGCGAAAGTGATCGCCGGCGGCCAGTCCCTCGGCCCGGCGCTGAATCTGCGCCTCGCGCAGCCGGAGCGTCTGGTGGACATCCGGCGCATCGGCGCGCTGGGCGAAGTGACGGAAACCGCCGACAGCGTCCTGTTCGGCGCCTGCATCACGCACGCGGCGATCGAGGACGGCCGCGTACCGGACGCCACGGGCGGCTTCATGCAGCGCGTGGCCATGGATATAGCCTACCGCGCCGTGCGCACGCGCGGCACCATCGGCGGCAGCCTGAGCCATGCCGATCCCGCCGCGGACTGGATCAGCGCGCTGACGCTGCTGTCGGCGGTCGTCGTCATCGAGGGACCGGAAGGCCGCCGCGAAGTGGGTATCGAGGATTTCGTCACCGGGCCGTTCGACACGCAGCTCGGCCCTGCGGACATCCTCGTGGGGGTCCGCATCCCCAGGCTGTCCGCGCGGGCGCGCTGGTCTTATTACAAGTTCTGCCGCAAGCCCGGCGAGTTCGCCGAGGCCATCGCGGCCGTGTTGTTCGACCAGAACCGTGGCATCTCCCGCGCGGTGATCGGCGCCACCAACGGCGCGCCGCACGTCATCGCGCAGGCGGATTTCCTGACGAAGGGTTTCGACGCGGCGCAGGCGCACGCGGCGGTGGATGCCTCCGGCGCGGGCGACGACCCCTACGAACGGCAGGTCCACTTCGCGGCCCTGCAGCGGGCCGCGTCCCAGCTCGCGGCGGTGCAGGCATGAAGAAGCCCGTGCAACTGGAAGTCAACGGCAAGCCGGCGGCGGGCGTGGCGGAGCCGCGCACGCACCTCGCCGATTTCCTGCGCGAGCATCTGCACCTGACCGGCACGCACATCGGCTGCGAGCACGGCGTGTGTGGCGCATGCACGGTCTGGCTGGACGGCGCACCGGCCCGCTCCTGCATCAATTTCGCGGTGGCCTGCGACGGCGCGTCGGTGCGGACCATCGAAGGCTTCGATGACGATGCGGTGATGGCGCAGTTGCGGGAAGCCTTCGCGGCCGAGCACGCGCTGCAGTGCGGCTACTGCACGCCGGGCATGCTGATGACGGCGCGCGACATCGTGCTGCGCCTGCCCGATGCGGACGAGGCGCGCATCCGCAAGGAACTCGCCGGCAACCTGTGCCGCTGCACCGGCTACGTCGGCATCGTGCGGGCGATTGCGAACGTGCTGAAGTCTTGGCATTCCAGCAATGGCTGACCAGCCATGCTGCTCGATGCTCCCCTCGCCCTACGGGACAAGGGAACACTTGAAGCGTAGCAGAGGGGATGGGGGTGAGGGACATCGGGCGTGGGTCGTCACCAAGCCCGATGCCCGCAAGCAGGGGGCGTCGCATGCAGCTTGAACAGGCGTTCGAGCTGCCATTCCCGCGCGCCGCGGTGTGGACGGCCTTCCAGGACATCCCGATGCTGGTGACCTGCCTGCCGGGCGCGACGCTGACCAGCGCGCCGGGCGCGAGCCCACTGGCGTTCACGCTGGCGGTGAAGCTGGGGCCAGTCGCGGCGAAGTTTTCGGGGCAGGGCGACGTCACCTATGCGAGCGACCATCGCGGCCGGCTGTCCGGCAGCGGCGCCGACCGCGCCACCGGTTCGCGCGTCAAGGGCAGCGCGGCCTTCAGCCTGCACGAAACCGGAGCCGGCACGCGCGTGGACCTGCTGATCGACTACACGCTGACCGGCACGCTGGCGCAGTTCGGCCGCACCGGCATCGTCAAGGAACTGGCGGCGGGCATCACTCGCCAGTTCGCCGGCAATCTGCAGGGTAGGTTGGGCACGGATGTGGCTGCGGCCACGGGCGGCGCTCCCGCCGCGCAACCCTCGCCTGTGGCGCCGGCGCAGTTGGATGGTGGCGCGCTGCTCTGGCGCGTGCTGTGGTCGCGGGTCAAACGCCTGTTCGGAATGGCATGACAGAGACGTCCTCCGGTCTTGAAGCGCTGCTGGCGGTGCGCCCGCAGTGGACCCGGCTCGCACCCGCGTCGCAGCTGCTCGCGCGGGAAGGCCGCTGGCTGTTGCACGCGGGGCCTCCGCTCGCGGACCCGCGAACGCCGCCGGCGCCCATCCTGTCCTCCGCGGTGCTCGCCTGCCTGTATGAAGGCTGGGCACAGAGCGAAGCCGAGGCGGAACAACTTGTGCGCAGCGGCGCGGCGGCACTCTCGCCCGCGCAGGATCATCGTTGCGTGACGCCGCTCGCCGCGCTGGTCTCGCCCTCTACGACGCTGATCGTGATGGAGGACGCGGGCGGTGCTGTTGCGCCGGTGTTCGCGCCGCTCGGCACGCTCGGTGGTCCCGATCTGCGCTTCGGCACCCGCGACCGCGCGATCCTCGACCGGTTGAAGCTCCGCGACGGCCAGTACGCGCAGACGCTCGCGGCCGCGCTGACAGCACCCATCGATCTGCTGCCGATCGCGGCGAAGGCCGTGATCGAAGGCGACGACCTGCACAACCGCACGACGGCGGCGACGGCTGCGCTGGCCAACGTGCTGGCGGAACGGTTCGCGAAAGGCGACGAACGCAGCGAGGCACTGCTGATGGGCCTCGCCGGCACGCCCCTGTTCTTCCTCACGTTCTGGATGGCGGCGGCGAAACTCATGTTGTCCGCGGCGGAAGGCAAAGCACCTTCCACGCTGGTGACCCGCATGGCTGGCAACGGCGAAGTCTTCGGCGTGTCGCTCGCCGGCAAACCGGACGTGTGGATCACGATGCCGGCCACGGCGCCGCGCGGGCCGCGTTTGCCCAACGCCAACGTCGCGAGCGCCGCACTGGGCACCATCGGCGACAGCGCGATGATCGATGCGCTGGGCTTCGGCGGGCAGGCGCTGCATCTCGCGCCCGAACCGCTGGGCGCGCTCAAGCCGTTTCTCCCGGCGCAGGCGCTGGCACCGGCTTTGCCTCATCCTGCGTTTGCGGCCACCGGCGTACGCGTCGGGCTCGATGCGGCAGCGATCGTGCAGGGCGGCGGTGCGCCCATCGTCACGCTGGGCATGGTCGAAGCAACGGGAAGCGAAGGGCTGCTGGGGCGCGGCGTTTTTCTCCCCGGCAAGGCATTGTTCGAGAACGCGGTGCGGGCGCTAGGCTAACAAACACGATTTCTTTCTCTCAGCGAGGTTCCCATGAAGACAGTCTCAATTGCAGGTTTGACCCTGGTGGCGCTCCTGCCGGTGGCGGCAGCCGCCGCGCAGCCTGATTTCCCCACCAAGCCGATCCGCGTGATCGTCCCGTATCCGCCGGGCGGCCCGACGGACATCATGGGCCGCATTACCAGCGACGTGCTGTCGCGGCGCCTGTCGCAGAACGTGGTGGTGGACAACCGCGGCGGCGCGGCGACGGCGATCGGCGCCGCGATGGTCGCGCGCGCGCCGGCGGACGGCTACACGCTGCTGGTGTCTTCGGAGACCACCTTCGCCGTGACGCCCGCGTTGAAGGAGAAACTGCCGTACGATCCCGAGAAGGATTTCGCGCCGATTTCGCAGCTCACGACGCAGCCTTACGTGCTGGCGGTGACCAACACGCTGCCGGTGAACTCGGTGACGCAACTGATCGACTACGCCAAGGCGAATCCGGGCAAGCTGACCTACGGCTCGGCGGGTGCGGGCGGGGCCAACCACCTGGCCGGCGAGATGTTCGCCTACGCGGCGCGCATTGAGCTCGTGCACGTGCCGTACAAGGGCAACGGTCCGGCGATCGTGGACCTCATCGGTGGCCAGATCGGCATGATGCTGGGCAGCATCTCGTCGCTGCAGCCCCACGGCGCGAGCAAGAAGCTGCGGCTGGTGGCCATGGCCAGCGCCAAGCGGGCCCCCGGCTCGCCCGATGTTCCGACCTTCGCCGAAAGCGGCATGCCGGGCTTCCAGATCAGCGGCTGGAACGCCATCGTCGCCCCGCGCGGCACGCCGCCCGCCGTCATCAAGCGCCTGCACGCCGAAGTCGTGGCGGGCTTCGCCCAGCCTGACGTCGTCGAAAAACTGGCCAAGCAGAGCATCGAACCGGTGGCGGGCACGCCGGAGCAACTCGCGGCGTACATCAAGTCCGAACGCGCGCGCTACACCAAGGTCATCAAGGCGATCGGCCTGAAAGTCGACTGAGAAAAACCAGGGGGAGTCATCATGTCGTATGCAACACTGAAGCTGACGCACGTCGGTGGCGCGTCCACGATCACGCTGAACCGTCCGCCGGTCAACGCCGTCACGGTGCAGTTGCTGGAGGAGTTGCTGCACGCGTTCGATGCGCTGGAGGCGCGCGCCGAGACGCGCTGCATGGTGCTGACGGGCAGCGGCACCAAGGCGTTCTGCGCGGGGGCCGACCTGTCCGGCACCGGCGTCCAGGCGCACGGCAACCAGCGGTTCCGCAGCCTCGGGCGCGCGGTGGTGGACCGCATCGAAACGCATCCCAAGCCGGTCATCGGCGCGCTGCGCGGCTGGGCCATCGGCGGCGGGTTCGCGCTCGCGATGGCCTGCGACGTCCGGATCGCCTCAACAACGGCGAAGTTCCGCACCGGGGACGCCTATCTGGGCGTCGTACCGTCCTGGGGCATGAGCCTGACGCGGCTCACGCATTACATCGGCCGCAACCGCACGCTGGACCTGCTGATCCTCGGCGAGGACCTGACGGCGGAGAACGCGCGGGACATTGGCCTGGTGACGCGCGTGGTGGCCGAGGATGCGTTCGATGCCGAGATCGCGAAAGTCGCGGCCCGCGTCGCCGGCGGTGCGCCCATCATCTTCCGCGCGGTCAAGGAGACGGTGCGGGCCCAGTACTGGGATTCGCCGCCCGCCGCCCGCGAGGCGGAAACGCGCTGGGCCGACCTGAACGACGCCTCGCAGGATTTCCAGGAAGGCCAGGCGGCATACAAAGAGAAGCGCGCGCCGGCGTTCAAAGGTGTCTGACATCCACACAATATTGAAACCCCTTCCCCTGCTTGCGGGGGAAGGCTGGGATGGGCATTCCTGCTCCGCGAAGTCATCTCTCACCTTCCCCCGTTTACGGGGGAAGGCTGGGATGGGGGCACATGGGCGGCCTAAGCATCAAGAAAACCCGCCCCC
>CAZXNF010000092.1:0-4045 GCA_964641785.1 uncultured Streptomycetaceae bacterium
CGAATGCTCGATCCCGATGACAGCGGTGGTGGGCATCTTCGCGCGCGAGAACGGGCAGGGCCTGGTGTTCCCGCCGGAACTCGCGGAGGAGGCCGGCGCCGAAACCCGGCCGGAACCGCCCGAGCCGCCGCCATCGCCGCCGCCCACCCGCCCGAAACTTCAGGTCATCAAATAGCCGGATGACGCCGACGCCGCCGGGCGTGCGCAGGGGCGGGGCTATAATTCCTTAATCGTGCGCCGGGTTAGCTCAGCCGGTAGAGCAGCGGTTTTGTAAACCGAAGGTCGCGGGTTCGACTCCTGCACCCGGCACCAGATTCCCCCATGGCGGCGTTCGGGTCGTTCGCCCTCCAGGAAGCGCCGCAGACGCCGGCCACGGTCGGTTATGATGGCGGCATCGCGCACGCGCACGGGCAATGCCGATTGCAGCGCGCCGTGCGCCCCACCCGTTGCCAGGGAGACTCCCGAATGAAAACCACACCGTTACACGCCGCGCTGCTCGTACTGGCTCTGTTAATGCTCGGCGGCTGCGCGGGCAGTGGTGGCCGCGTCGGCGGCGACACGCTGGCCAGGATCAAGAGCAGCAAGACCATCGTGATGGGCCACCGCGAGGCCGCCGTCCCGTTTTCCTTCATCAATAGCGAGGGCAAGCCGGCGGGTTATTCGGTGGATCTGTGCCAGCGCGTCGCGGCCGGCATCCAGACGCAACTCGGGTTGCCCGAACTGTCGATCCAGTGGGTGCAGCTCGACGCCGAAAACCGTATGAATGCGGTATCCGACGGACGGGTGGATATCGAATGCGGCGTGACCACCAATACGCTGACGCGGCAGGAGCGCGTGGATTTCAGCAGTCATATCTTCGTCGACGGCGCGAGCCTGCTGGTGCGCGCCGATTCCCCGATCAATTCCAAGGCGGATCTCAACTCGCGCCGCGTCGGCGTGATCGCCGGGACCACCACCGAGAAGGCGATCCGCGGCGCGCTGGCGAGCGAAGACCTCAAGACCCAGGTCGTCATCGTCAAGGACCACCTCGATGGCCTCGCAGCCATCGATGCCGGTATGGTCGATGCCTACGCCGCCGACCGCGTGGTGCTGATCGGACTCGCGCTCAACTCCAAGGATCCGTCACGGCTGCGCATTCCCGACGAGTACCTCTCGTTCGAGCCGTACGCGCTGGTGGTGCGGCGCGGCGACCCCGACTTCAGGTTGGCGGTGAATCGCGAGCTCGCGCGGCTCTACCGCAGCGGCGACATCCAGCGCGTCTACAACCAGTGGCTGGGCCCGCTCGGCCGCCCGAGCGCGCTGCTGTTCGCGATGTACATGCTAGGCGGGCTGCCTGAATGAGGGTCGCGGCAGCGCTCCGGCGGATCCTCCCGCTGGTTTTGATGGCGGCAGCGCCGGCCCCCGTGCTCGGCGCGGAGGGCGGCCCCCTCTCGCCGTGCCGCGATTGCGGCGTCGTCCAGGATATTCGCCGCTTGTCTTTGCCGGTATCGCCGCGCGTCGATCCGCTGGCGCAGCGCCCGACGCCGGGGACCGGCACCTCGCCGCTGTTTTCGATCGGGTCGGACGGTTTCCACCGCGCAGATCCCTACGCCACCAAGGACCCGCTACAGAAGGTCGTGTGGGAAGTGACCGTGCGCTACGACAACGGCGCGTTCGGCGTGACGCGTGTGGAGCAGGAGCCGGAGCTGAAAGTAGGCGAGCGCGTGCGGCTGATCGAGTCCGGCACCGAGAATCTGTTGCAGAAACTGCCTCCCGCCAAGCCCTGAACCCTCGGGGCTCCGTCGTTCTCTGAAACCGGGTCCGACAGGTCGTTCAGTTATTTATTAACGGTTTTTGATGTTGTTTCTTGAAATGACGTGCAAGCGCAGTGACTTTGCTGCCTTCTCGCCTCCACGATCCCCCTGTAACATGCGCGCTCTTTTGCGTTCAATTGTCTCGCCGATCCTTGGCACCCCTCGTCGATGCTCATGATGCTGTCTCTGTTGCCCGCCCCAGTGTTGCGTTGCTTGTCGGTCATCCTTGTCACTGCTGCGCTGGCGCCTTGGGGTGCATGGGCCGCCGATGCAGCGCCGCCTGGGGAACCGGCCAAGGCGGAATCGAACTGGGACCGCACGAAAAATCTGCTGTCCACCGTCTGGAACGAAGGCAAGCACGAGCTCTACGTCCCCGGTTATACGTGGCACAACCCGAACACGTACACGCAGCAGCAGCGCGACGGCTACACCACCTATGCGGCGGGCATCGGCTACGGTCGGAACTGGACCAGCGACGCCAACAACGATCACTCGCTGTATGCGATGACCTTCCAGGATTCGCACAACGACACCCAGCCAGCCGTGGGCTATATCTACCAGTGGATGTGGGGCCGCCCGGGGGGATGGCGCGCGGGCGCAGGCTTTAGCGCCTTCATCACCGCGCGTGCCGATACGACAGACAACTGGTGCAAGTACTGCCCGTTCCCCGGCGTCCTGCCGGTCGCTTCGATCAGCTACTGGCGGGTGTCGTTGATGGGCACTTATGTGCCCAAGGTCGGCAGCAACGGTGACGTCGCCATGTTCTGGGCCAAAATCAGACTCGACTGAGCGAACAGCGATTCAGACGGGCGGCGCTTCTGTGCCGTTTGTTCCGTTTGTTCCGTTTCCGATCAGGGTGGCCAGCGCGGAGAGGCTGCCCTCCAGCGGCAGCCCCAGTTGCAGCCAGACCACCCGTCGACCGCGCGCGGCCAGCGCGTCGGCATCGCCCCGCGCCTGTGCGTCCACCGTGTCCGCGAAGGGACGCCATTCGGCAGTCACGCGTGCAGGGTCCGCGCTCAGCATGAGGCAGGCGGTCTGGGCCGGACCACCCTTGTGCAGCTGGCCAGAAGAATGCAGATAGCGGGGGCCGAACCCGACGCTGACGGCGATGCCGAGACCGTTCGCCAGCTGTTGCTGGAGCCGGGCAATGGCCGGCGCCGCTGTTGCCGGCAACCAGCACAGCAATGCAAGGTGGTCACCGGCGCCCAGTGTCCGCAGTAATCCTTTCACCGCTGATGCGGGCGTTTGCTTGCGGTCGCCGGTTCCGGACGCCGACATCAACTGCAGCGGCGCCTGTTGCGGGTCCGCCGCCGCCGTGGCCGTTGCCGTCAGGTATTTCCGCGCGGCGGTCTTGGCCGCTTCGACATCGGGCTGGTTAAACGGATGCACGCCGAGCACGGCACCGGCGACGGCTGTTGCGAACATCCAGCGGAAGAGTTCTGCCCCGAGATCATGCGGGTCATCGAGTATGAAATCGATAACGGCGGCGCCCGCAGGCGCTGCGGGCGGTGCCGGATCGCCGCGCAGAGCCAGCCGCACGACCAGCTGATCCGCCTGCGCGGCGGTGTTGAGAGACTCTCTGGGCGGGGCTGCCACCGGCACGATGCCCTGGCCCGCCTTGCCAGTCGATTCCGCCACCAGCTGTTCGATCCACAGGGCGAAGGTATGCAGGCGTGGCGAACCGAGCAGCAGCAGCTTGTTGCGGCCCTGGCGCGCGGCGCAGCCGAGCAGCAGGCCGAGGGCGAGCCCTGGATTCGCCGGATCTTCGCCGTGGCATGCGGCGGCCATCGCTTCGGCGCGGTCGAGCAGGCGGTCGAGATCGAAACCGGCGAGTGCTGCGGCGAGCAGGCCAAACGCGGTCAGCGCGCTGTAGCGTCCGCCGACCGTGGGTTCGCCATGGAATACAGCGGCGAATCCGCGCCGGGTGGCTTCCTGTTCCAGCACCGTTCCAGGATCGGTCAGCGCGACGAATTGCCGGGCCGGCACCCGCAGCAGCAGCCGTTCCATCAGCATCCGCATTTCCAGCGTCGAGCCCGACTTGCTGGCGACGGCGACAAGGCATTGCTCAAGGCCGATGGTCCGCTCGGCTTCCGCCAGGTCTTCCGGGATCAGCGTGTCGAGGACGGTGATGGGAAGGCGGACATTCGCGGGCGCCAGGTTGCCGTATACCTGCGCGGCAAGGCTTGATCCACCGATGCCGCACCACAGGACGTGCGTCAGGCCCTGCGTCTGCGCTGCCGAGGCGCATTCCC
>CAZXNF010000092.1:4055-9877 GCA_964641785.1 uncultured Streptomycetaceae bacterium
CCCGATAGGCAGCCAGGCGGGCGCGCTCACGCTGCGGCGCCTGCAGCCAGCCGAGCCACGCGGCTTCATCGCCGCCGGTCCAGAGCGTAGCATCGGCCCGCCACAGCCGGGTGATGCGGCCATCGCTCTGCCATTCTTCCTGCGCCTGGGCGCAGGCCGCAGCAAGTAATGCGGGCAGCGCGGGGGAGGGCACGCTCAACGCTGCGGGAAATCCTTGAACGCGGCGGCGATCGCGCGCTCGATGCGCGCGAAGTTTTCCTCGGAGTAACTTTCAGTCAGCGCTTCCGAGATGCGGGCCTGCCACACGAGCTGCTTCAGCTTGGGATCGACGAGATCCACGGTCAGCGTGCCCTTGCGGTAATTCGAGGTATCGAAACCGCCCATGTCCTGGCGCCAGCCGTAGCCGTAGAAACCCTGCCCGGGCCCTTCCATGAACACCCGTTGCTGCTGCGACACGCTGCCGGTGAAGTGCACGGCGAGCGTCGGCTGCTGGCCCTGCGCGGCGATCTGGTAGCCGCGGGTGGAGAGCTGGGCGGCGATCATGCTGGCCAGGCGCTGGCGGATCAGCGGATCAGTGATCGCGCCGGGTTCCTTGGGATCGGAAGTGACGAAGGCGAACGTGTTGTACTTCGACAGATCCGTCTTGGGATCGGTCGTGGTCTGCACGTTGGGACTGGCCGCGCAGGCGGCGAGCGCCAGCAGCGGCAGGCAGGCAAGGGTTCGAAACGAGAGGGTCATGGCGGTCTCCGATGCGGCGGGCAGCGTCCCGGCGTGCGCTGCGCGCGTCAACAGGGGCGCGCCGGGGGCTGATGGCAGGGAATAATACCCCAACCGTGGGCGGCTCCGGCGCACTGAAGCGTGTGTCTTGCCTCACGCATCCGCATGCGGCCGGTCCGGGCGCAACGAAGCGTTACTCAGACGCCGCGCTTGCGCGTTCCGCCCATCAGTTGCGCCCGTGCGGCCTTGAGTTCCGCGCGCTTGGCATCGTCTACCTTAGGATAATGCAGGCCGAGGCCGGCGAGCGTTTCGATGATGACCGAAGCGACTGCCACCCGCGTGAACCACTTGTTGTCGGCCGGGATCACGTACCAAGGCGCACATTCCGTGCTGGTCGCCCGGATCATGTCCTCGTAGGCGCCCATGTAGTCATCCCAGTATTCGCGCTCGCGCACGTCGGCGGCGGCGAACTTCCAGTTCTTCTCCGGCTGGTCCAGGCGCTCCATGAAACGCCGCTTCTGTTCCTTTTTGGAGACGTTGAGGAAGAACTTGCGGATCACCGTGCCATTGCGCGCCAGGTAGCGCTCGAACGCGTTGATGTCCTCATAACGCTCTTTCCAGATGCGTCGCGTGAGCAGCTTCGGCGGCAGATTCTGCGCCTTGAGGATGCCGTCGTGCACGCGCACCACCAGCACTTCCTCGTAGTAGGAGCGGTTGAAGATGCCGATGTTGCCGCGTCGCGGCAGCACCCGTAGCGAGCGCCACAGGTAGTCGTGGTCGAGTTCCTCGCTGGACGGGGCCTTGAAGGAATGCACTTCGCAGCCCTGCGGATTGACGCCCGACATGACGTGCTTGATGGTGCCGTCCTTGCCGGCGGCATCCATCGCCTGGAAGATGAGCAGGACCGACCAGCGGTCCTGCGCGTACAGCTTGTCCTGGAATTCGGCGAGTGTCGCGGCGCCGGCGGTGCGCAGCAGTTCGCGCGCCTGCGGCTTGTGCTCGTCGCCGTAGTCCAGCGTATCGTCCGGGTCGCAGTTCTTGAGCCGGAACTGGCGCGGACGATCGACGCGGAAGTGGTGCGCGAGTTTGGCGACGAGGCCGGCTGGTTTCATGGTGTGTACGGTTTCGGCCGCCTCAACGCAGCGGAGGCATCGTCTGCGACGTCAGCTTGTCCGCCTCGCTGACCCAGCCGCCGCCCATCGCCTTGTACACGTTCACCAGCGAGCTGTAGACCCGCCCGAGGTTCTGCGCGTAGTTAAGCTCGGCGGGGAACAGCTGCTGCTGCGCGTTCAGCACGGTCAGATAGTCCGTGTAGCCGCCGTTGTACTGCAGCATGGCCAGGCGTGCGTTTTCCGACAGCGCCTGGACGCGACGGATCTCGGCGGTGACCTGCTCGCCGGTCTTCTGGTTTGTCACCAGCGTGTTCTCGACGTCGGCAAACGCGGTCTGGATCACCAGCGTGTAGTTGATCAGCGCCGCCTGCTGGTCCATCTGGAACAGCAACTGCCCTTCCTTGACGATCGCGCCCTCGGTGTAGAGCTGCTTGTCGAGGGAGCCGTTGACCCGCGCCACGATGTTGACCTGCTGCGGGCTCTGCGTCTGCGCGATGTATTCGAACGTCACCGGCGTGTCGCGCGGTTCGAGCTTCAGCACCTTCACTTCCGCGGGCGCGGGCGGCGGGGTTTCCTGCTTGCTGCAGCCGGCCGCCGCCAGCACAGCCGCGAGGACCGCACAGCAGCGTACGACGTTCGCAAAAGAGTCGGTGTGGTGCAGACGGTCGCACATAGGGGGCTCAGGGGCGGAGGAGTGGGAGGCGGGTATGCGTAGCACGGCTGGACCACTACCGCGGGGAGCGGAAAGCCCCGCTTCGTGACGCGGATTATAGCGGGCCACCGGCACCCAAAACGGGGGGGCTCGCCGCTCGCAACAACGAAGATTGCGCGCCGATCGCCAGCCTCTTGCGCAATCCAGCGCAAGGTGGTGAGGGCCCTCACCCCGGCAGCGCCCGGCAGGTTCGGGCATATTTTTTTCGTCCGGCCGCGCCGGCTTGGAGTTTCCACAGCGCGGCAGGTAGAATCGCGCGCTTCTCCGGGCCGTTCCTCAATGTTTGAATTTTTGCGTCCGGCGTCCTCTGAAGGGCGCGGGACGTTGCCGCAGGCCCGGGCCGCAGCGAAACAGAATATAAATCGATGATCCGCGTAGAAAATCTCGTCAAAGCGTTCGGCGCCAAGCGCGCCGTGAACGACGTGTCCTTTGCCGTCGAGCGCGGCGAAGTGCTCGGCTTCCTCGGCCCCAACGGGGCGGGCAAGTCCACGACCATGCGCATCATCACCGGCTTCTATCCGCCGACTTCGGGGCGGGTGACGGTAGGCGGCTTCGATGTCGCCGAAGACCCGATTCCCGCCAAGCGCCTGATCGGCTACCTGCCCGAGAACGCCCCGGGTTACGCCGACATGACGGTGCACGGTTTCCTCGGCTTTGCCGCGGACCTGCGCGGGCTCACCGGCGATGCCAAGAAGAAGGCCGTGCACAAGGCGGTCGAGACCTGTTCGCTGGAAGGCGTGCTCTACCAGACCATCGACACGCTCTCGAAGGGCTACAAGCACCGCACCTGCCTCGCCCAGTCGATCGTCCACGATCCCGACGTGCTGATCCTCGACGAGCCGACGGACGGACTCGACCCCAACCAGAAGCACGAGGCGCGCAGCCTGATCCGGCGCATGGGCGCGAACAAGGCCATCGTGTTTTCGACCCACATCCTGGAAGAGGTCGAGGAAACCTGCACGCGCGTCATCATCATCGACCGCGGCAGCGTGGTCGCCAACGGCACGCCGGCGGAGCTGAAAGGGCGCTCTGAAATGGCCGGCGCGGTGCGCGTGACGGTGGCCGGCGTGGCCGGCACCGCGGTGGCGGACCGCCTGGGCGCGATGCCCGGCGCCGCCCGCGCCGAGCCGCTGGAAGACGCCGGTGGCCGCAGTACGGTCCGCGTCTATCCGAAAACGCGTGGCGCGGCTTTCACCGCCGCCGTCGCGCAGGCCGCGCAGGCCGCGGGCTGGCAGGTGGAAGCCCTGATTACCGAAGAAGGCCGGCTGGATGACGTGTTCCGCGCCATCACGCTGCCCGATACGGTCAAGCGTGGTCATGGGTTGAGCGCGCGATGAACGCCTGGACCAACATCAGGGCCATCGTGAAGCGCGAGCTGGGCGGCTATTTCAGTTCGCCGGTCGCCTACGTGTTCCTCGTCATCTTCCTGCTGCTGACGGGGTTCTTCACGTTCACCATCGGCAATTTCTTCGAGCGCGGCGAAGCCTCGCTGGTCTCTTTCTTTACCTGGCATCCGTGGCTGTACCTGTTCCTGGTGCCCGCCGTCGGCATGCGCCTGTGGTCGGAGGAGCGGCGCCTCGGCACCCTGGAATTACTGCTGACCATGCCGGTCACCACCGCGCAGGCCATCGTCGGCAAGTTCGTGGCGTCCTGGATCTTCCTGGCACTCGCGCTGGCGCTGACCTTCCCGGTCTGGATCACCGTCAACATTCTGGGCTCGCCGGACAACGGCGTGATCTTCGCCGGCTACATCGGCAGCCTGCTGCTCGCCGGCAGCTACCTCGCGATCGCCTCCATGACCTCGGCGATGACGCGCAACCAGGTCGTGAGCTTCATCGTCTCGGTGATGATCTGCCTGTTCCTGATTCTGGCCGGCTTCACGCCGGTGACCGACCTGCTGGTGCGCTGGGCGAGCCCGTGGTTCGTCGACGTCGTCGCCTCGTTTTCCGTGATGACGCACTTCGACAGCTTCCAGCGCGGCGTCATCGAACTGCGCGACGTGGCCTTCTTCGGTTCGCTGATCGGCTTCGCGCTGTTCGCCACCGGCGTCATCATCCGCAGCCTGCGGGCGGGCTGAGCGCACATGAACAAAAAAGCCCTCGAAACCCTGCTTCTCTCCACCGGTGGAGTGCTGCTGGTGTTCGTGATCCTCGTCGCCGGCAATTTCCTGCTGTCGGCGGTGCCGGCGCGCATCGACCTGACCCAGGGCGATGTCTACACGCTCTCCGACGGCACCCGCCAGGTGCTCGGCAAGCTCGAATCGCCGGTCAAGATCCGCTTCTATTACTCGCAGGGCAACAGCGCCGTGCCGGTCGCGCTCAAGACCTTCGCCAAGCGTGTGGAAGACCTGCTTGCCGAATACAAGTCCGCCTCCGGCGGCAAGCTCGTCATCGAGAAGCTGAACCCCGAGCCCGACTCGGACGCCGAGGATTCGGCGTCGCTCGACGGCGTCGACGGCCAGCTCACCAACGCGCAGGAGAAGTTCTACCTCGGTCTGTCGGTGAGCTTTCTCGACCAGAAGGTCTCGATCCCCATTCTCGCTCCGGAGCGCGAGCGCCTGCTCGAATACGACATCACGCGCGCGATCTCGCAGGTCACGCAGACCAAAAAAGCGGTGGTTGGCGTCATGAGCGCGCTGCCCGTGTTCGGCCGTTCGCTCGACCCCACCGGCGGCAAGCAGCCGGCCGATCCGTGGGTGGTGCTCTCCGAGTTGAAGCGCAATTTCGACGTGCGCGAGGTCGCGCAGAGCGCGGCCCGCATCCCCAACGACATCAAGGTGCTGCTGGTCATCCATCCGCGCGACCTGACGGAGGAGGGCGAGTACGCCATCGACCAGTTCGTGCTGCGCGGCGGCAAGCTGATCGCTTTCCTCGACCCGTACTGCTATTTCGACCAGCAGCGCGACGTGCAGAATCCCTTCGGCGGCACGCAGGCCACGTCCTCGTCCTTCCCGCGCCTGCTCAAGGCCTGGGGCTACGACATGCCGCTCGGCAAGGTGGTCGCCGACCTGACGTTCGCCAGCGGGCAGGGCGCACGCCTGCTGCCGACGCTGCTGAACCTGCAGGGCGACGCGCTGAACCAGGACGATGTGGTGACGAGCCAGGTCGGCACCATGCTGATTCCTTTCGGCAGCTGGTTTGTGCCGCTGTCGGAGGCCAAGGATGGCGCTAAAGATGCGGCCAAGGATGCCCCTGCCGCCAAGCCGCTGGTGACGGGGCTGACATCGACGGTGCTGGCGAAGACGTCGCCGCATTCCATGCTGGTCGATCTGATCATCGCGA